>UROA01000100.1 GCA_900549355.1 uncultured Collinsella sp.
ACAATGATATGGGCCCCCCGGCTTCGCCTTCTCGCTCGAGCCGGTATGCTCCGCCGTCTTCTCGTTCTTCCTGGTCGGCGAGGTCCTGAGTCCCATCGCCTTCTTTGGCGCCGCTCTCATCCTCACCGGCGTCATGGTGGCAACCGTCGAGCTTCCGCGCCTCCGCGCGCATGGACAGGCTCGCATGGCAGGAGCGCCCGAGCACGTCTCGTAGACCCCACTCTTCATACAGCCGCAGCATAAAGGCAACCGGTGCGCCTTTACAATAGATACCGACAGAGCATCTGACGTAAAGGAGCCCCATGGACGCCGCGACCCGCGACCGCAACATAGCAACTTGGTTGGGCGATGCGCCGCAGCCGGTACGTGACACTACGAACCAGCTGCTCGAGCGCATCGCCCTTTTGCGTGCCGAGCAGACTATCTACCCGGCACAAGACGACATCCTCAATGCCCTCGCCTACACGCCGGCCGACCAGGTCAAAGTTGTCATCTTGGGTCAAGACCCCTATCACGGACCCAACCAGGCTATGGGGCTGTCGTTCTCGGTCCCCGCGACGCAAACCAAGTTGCCGCCGAGCCTGCGCAACATCTATAAGGAACTCAAAGCCGATCTGGGCTGCCCCATTCCCGCCACGGGAGACCTAACCCCATGGGCACAGCAGGGCGTCCTGCTCCTCAACACCACGCTCACCGTGCGCGAGCATGCCGCGAACTCGCACGCCAAGCTGGGCTGGAGCACGCTCACCGACTACATTATCGAACGCTGCTGTCAGCTGCCCCAACCGGTAGTCTTTTTGGCATGGGGCCGCTTTGCCCAGCAGATGGTCGAAGGCAAGCTCGCCGCGATCGGTGCGGGCAAGGCAACCGGCAAGTTCTGCCTGGCATCCACGCACCCCTCGCCGCTTTCGGCCAACCGTGCCACGGCAGAACTCCCCGCCTTTATGGGATCGCGCCCCTTCTCCGCTGCCAATCGGCTACTCGAACAGCACGGCTCGACCCCCGTCAACTGGACTTGTCTCGGCTAACAATCGATACATCAAAAACGCGCCCGACGGCTTTCCATCGGACGCGCTTTCCTATTCGGGCCAAATAAATTGCGTGCGGCCGGCCTCGCCGCCATCGATCAACAGGCTCTGCCCGGTCATAAACCGGTTGGTCACGCCCACAAAGTAGATCCACTCGGCAATCTCTTGGGCAGTGGCCCAGCGCCTAAGCGGCGTGAGCTCCATAATCTGGCTCCACAGGTGTTCGTCTTCCATCACGCAACGGTTGAGCGGCGTGATAACGCCGCCCGGGTCCACACTGTTGGCGATGGCCTGCGGCGCTAGACGGTTTGCAAGGTTCTTGGTGTAGGCGATAACGCCGCCCTTGCTGGCGGCATAGGCGGGAAACTCCGATCCCGTATGCCCACTCGCCGACCCCACATTGACCACGGATTTGATAGCCGGCGCCGGCTTGGCGGCGAGCCCCTCCCCCACAAAGGCGTAGCGCTCGGTCACGTTGATGGTGCCGCACAGGTTGGCAGCGATGTCGTCGGCCGAATCCTGCGTACCGGCAACGTTCACGATCACCTGGGGTTCAAGGTCGCCTGGAAACGAGCCCGGCTCGCGGACATCAACGATCAGATGGCGGTAGCGCTCGTGTTCGATCGTCGATGGCAAAAGATCAAAGCCCACAACCTCGTGGCCCTCATCCAAAAAGCGCTGCACGCACGCGGCTCCGATACCGCCCGAAGCGCCCGTGATCAAAACCCGCATACTTGCTCCTTAGGCGGTTGCGTGGCGCTCGAGGTACTCGGAACCCACATTCTCGCGCTCCCAGCCGCGCACGACCTTATAGCCCACGGGGCTCAGGAAGACCTCGCACAGCAGCTCGGCGATGGCACCCGTCAGCGAGCACATAAGGACCTGCACCCAGGTCCAACCAAAGAACGTGTGGCTCACCACAATGGCAAAGACCAGGTTGTCGATAAACTGGCCAACACCCGTGGACACATAGGAACGGAAGGCAAAGCTCGCAAAGTTATTCTTCTTGAGCATACGGCCGAGCGACTGGTTGAGCGTGGAGTTAACCACGGCAGAGACGAGCATGGCCAGCGAAGAGCCCAGCACCACGTACCAGGTGCCGCCGATGGTGGCGTTAAGGGCGGTGTTGACCTCGATCATGCCCGTGTCGTAGTAGGCGCCCCACATGCCGGGCGTGAGCGAGCATGCCCAAAAGCACAGGCTCACGGCCAGGTTGACCAGCAGCGCGAGGATAGAGATTTTGATGGATGCCTTGGCGCCAAAGCGCTTGCAGATCATGTCCTGGCACAAAAACGAGACCCAGCTCACCACAAAGCCACAGTCGAGCGCCAGATACGGCAGGCTGATAAGCTCTTTGTTGGCCAGCAGGTTCATCATGATGACGCTCACGAAAAACAGCGAAACCGTTGCCGCGGGAATGCTCCGCAACAGGACCTTATAGTCCTCCATGACCTTCTTGATCATTATGTACTCCTTTGGTTTTAGGTTTAACGAGCAGGATATCGGACCCGAACTGCTCGGACGTCTCGGTCTTGAGACGACGGTGGGTATGATAGCCGCTCACACGGCATCAGGCAAGCAAACGGCGCGGCAGCCCCGCAGGGCCACCGCGTCGATGCGTTAAAAGGCCACGTTGCCAAACTCCGACAGGATAAGGTCGGGGTTGTGGTCGGTTGCCCAATCCACGTTCCACGGGCTCGTGAACAGCAGCAGCTTGCCGCCGCGCATGTCCTCGACGCGCAACGTGTCGCGCGTGAGCGAAAGGCCCGGGATATCGATGGTATCGGGGTCGTTCTGGATCCAACGGATGTCCGTATAGGGCAGCGGCTGGCGACGAACCTCAACACGGTACTCGGCCTTGAGGCGGCGCTCGAGTACCTCAAACTGCAGCACGCCGACCACGCCCACGATGACACTCTCCATGCCGGCACCCAGCTCGCGGAAGATCTGGATGGCGCCCTCCTGGGCAAGCTCCTCCATACCCTTGACGAACTGCTTGCGCTTGAGCGTGTCGACCTGCGTAATACGAGCGAACATCTCGGGGGCAAACGTCGGGATCTGCGGATACTGCACGTGGCGCTTGCCGGAGCACACGGTGTCACCGATGCTAAAGATACCCGGGTCGAACAGGCCCACGATATCGCCCGCGTACGCCTCGTCCACGATGGCGCGGTCATCGGCCATCATCGAGGTGCCCGTGGCAAGCTTAAGTTTGCGGTTGCCCTGCACGTGGAAGGCATCCATGCCGCGCTCGAACTTGCCCGAGCAAATGCGCACAAAGGCGATACGGTCGCGGTGGTTCTTGTCCATGTTGGCCTGGATCTTAAACACAAAGCCGCTAAAGTCGTCGCGGCAGGGATCGACCGGTTCACTGGTGAGCGTATCGGTATAGGCGCGCGGCGTCGGGGCCAGACGCAGGAACTCCTTGAGGAAGGGCTCCACGCCAAAGTTGGTGAGCGCCGAGCCAAAGAACGCCGGGCTCAGCTTGCCGCAGGCTACGGCATCCAAGTCGAGCTCGTCGCCGGCGCCATCGAGCAGCTCGATGTCGTCCATCAGGTTCTTATGGTTCTCCTCGCCGATAAGCTCGTCCATGGAAGGATCGCCCAGCTCGGCCTCGACCTCGGCGACCTTCTTGGTGGCGTTGGCGTGGCCGTCGCCCTCAAAGGCGATAACGCGACGGGTCTGACGATCGAACACGCCGCGGAAGTTGCGCCCGCTGCCGATCGGCCAGTTCATGGGATACGTATTGATACCCAGGACGTTCTCGATCTCTTCCATGAGCTCAAACGGATCGCGAGCCTCGTGGTCGAGCTTGTTCACAAAGGTGAAGATGGGAATGTGACGCAGCGTGCAGACCTTAAAGAGCTTTTTGGTCTGGGCCTCGACGCCCTTGGCGCCGTCGATGACCATGACCGCGGCGTCGGCGGCCATAAGGGTACGGTAGGTATCCTCCGAGAAGTCCTGGTGGCCGGGGGTATCGAGGATGTTGACGCAGGCGCCGTTGTAGGTGAACTGCAGAACCGAGGAGGTAACGGAAATACCGCGCTCCTTCTCGATGTCCATCCAGTCCGAGACGGCATGCTTGGCCGAGCTCTTGCCCTTGACCGATCCGGCGGTCTGGATGCTGCCGGTATAGAGCAGCAGCTTCTCGGTAAGTGTGGTCTTACCGGCGTCCGGGTGGCTGATGATCGCGAATGTGCGGCGCGACGAGATTTCATCCGACAGGCTTGCCATGCGGATCCTTTCTTGCATTGAGTGCATTACGTCGTTGTAACCGCACTATTGTAGCCGCGAAATCCCGCTCTAGGGCACCTATCAGGACAAATTCATCAGATGGAGCTTGGGTAGCAGTCGATGGCGACACTCCGCAGCAGTTTGTCTCGATCTGTAACATCTAGACGGTTTTTGAACCTCTACCTGTTACAGATTTAGACAACCAGGTGGGCGTCCCAGAAAGATCTCAATCTGTAACATCTAGCCACTCAAAACGGGTCCATCTGTTACAGATTGAGATATAAGGATAGACGGTTGGACAATGTCTCGATCTGTAACATCTAACAGCCAAAATCTTCTCCAGTTGTTACAGATTGAGACAACCAGGTGGGGCCCGCCAGCAAAATCTCAATCTGTAACAGGTAACCGTCCAAATCGGTTCCAGATGTTACAGATTGAGATGAATGAGCGAGCAGACAATCCGAATTTGTCTCTTGCGCAACTGTATATAGTGTATATATACTGTGCTTACCGGTTATATACACGTGTAGCCCATCAGCTAAGGAGCCGCTGTGGACATCATCCTATCCAATTCGAGCGACAAGCCCATCTACGAGCAGATAACCTCGCAAGTCAAAGCTCAAATCCTTTCGGGCACGCTCGCTGCGGGAGCCAAACTCCCCAGCATCCGTGCACTCGCGAGCGATCTTGGCGTGAGCGTCATCACCACCAAGCGCGCCTACGCCGATCTGGAGC
Source organism: uncultured Collinsella sp. (assembly GCA_900549355.1). Lineage (GTDB taxonomy): Bacteria > Actinomycetota > Coriobacteriia > Coriobacteriales > Coriobacteriaceae > Collinsella. Next base: position 4,998 of record UROA01000100.1, read on the forward strand.
AGCTCGGGTTTATCTGCACCGTGCAGGGCAAGGGCTGTTTTGTCGCCGAGGGCAACCAGGAGCTCTTGCGCGAAAACCAGCTCTGCCATATCGAAGAGCTGCTTGCGAAAGCGGCGAGCCAAGCCGAAACCCTGGGCGTCACGCGCGACAAGCTGCACGAGATGCTCGACCTGGTAGCCCCCGAAACCATGCAGTAGCCATCTGCAAGAAAGGCTATACCATGCAAAACCTTTTAGAACTCAAAGGCATCTCACGCCGTGTAAGCGACCGTTTTTCGCTGCGTGATGTCACACTCGCTGTGGAGCCAGGTCAGATCGTCGGCTTTGTTGGTGCCAACGGTGCTGGCAAAACAACGACGATTCGAGCTGCCCTCGGGCTTATAAAGCTCGATGCCGGCGAAGTGCACCTGTTTGGGCAGCACTGTGGCGCCGACGCGCCCGATGAAGCGCAGCGCTGTCTACGCACCCGCGTCGGCCTCGTGCTGGACACGTGTCCTTTCCCTTCCACACTCAAGGTGACCGAAGTTGAGGCACTCGTAAGCCCGGCGTACCCCACCTGGAGCCACGACACCTTCGCTAGCCTCATCGACCGATTTGGCTTGAATCCCAAGGCAAAGGTCAAGGACCTCTCCCGCGGCATGGGCATGAAGTTGCAGCTTGCCTGCGCACTCAGCCACAATGCCAAGCTGCTCGTTTTGGACGAAGCCACCGCGGGCCTTGATCCCATGGCGCGCGAGGAACTGCTCGACGAGCTGCTTGCCTTTGTCGCCGACGGCCAGCACAGTGTGCTGCTCTCGAGCCACATTACGTCCGACCTCGATCGCGCCGCCGACCGCGTCATCTGCATCGATAACGGCTCGATTATTCTTGACCTGCCGCGCGAGGACATTACCGACCGAGCCGGCATCGCCCACTGCACCCAAGCACAGGCCGCCGAGCTTATGGCTTGCGTCGAAGGCGCCCGTGCCGTCCACCACGCCTATAGCGTGGACGTGCTCGTGCCTAACCGTCGCGAAACGCTCGAGGCCTTCCCCGAGATTCCCAGCGATCGGGCAACCATTGATGACTATCTTCGCCTCATGCTGAAAGGAGCTTCGAAATGAAACGCGCCTTTATGTCCGAGCTCGCCATCGCTCGCTCGCTTATCCCGAGCATTGCAGGCGTCGGCCTGTTCATGTTTGTCGTGCTGACCCTTGCCAACGCGACAGACGGCGATTCCGGCATGAGCGCCGGCGCCTGTGCGGTCAGCGCTATGTCGCCCATCATAATCATGAACTCGCTAGCTGGCTACGATAACCAAAACGGCTGGGAGCGTTATAGAGCAACGTTGCCCTTCTCGCGCAAAGACATCATCTGCGCACGCTACCTGAGCATCATTGTCTTCTCGGCTGTCATGGCGTGCGCCGCCGCGCTTCTGAGCATCGTCTCCTTCCCGCTCTTCAGCAGCGCGGGTATCCCGTTGACGGGACAGATCGTCTTTGAGATTGCAATAGCCTCGGCAGCATCGATGCTCATCTCCCTCATGATGGTGTTTTTGGCGCAGCCGCTGTTCTTTCGATTTGGACACATGGAGGCGCTGCGCCTATCCGTTGGCCTGTTTGCCCTGCTTGGCTGCGGCACCATGGCCACGCTGAGCTCCTCCAACCCCATCAGCAACTGGCTCATGTCGATTGCCGGAGCGAATCCCGACCCTGCCGTTCTGGGCTGTCTGTGTGCAGGAATTGCCGTGCTGGCCCTCGCACTATGTGCAATCAGCTGCACCGTCAGCACCAAGGTTTATCGAGTACGCGATCTGTAATCGACGGCTAAAAAAGCTTAGGTGGTACCCCGCTTATTTTTTCAATGAAACGAGGCGGCATAGCGTCACCACCGCCCTTCACAGCAGGCCGTCTAGTTCTTGGCAACCAAAAAGACACCGTCAGCATATCGAAGGTGAATACTTTTCCGAGAAGTGAACGAGTAAAAACAGTGCCCTGTAGCATCGACAGATGGCGTGAATTTTTGTGGTGTAAGAGGGAGGGCCGCGTCAGCGCCC
>UROA01000101.1 GCA_900549355.1 uncultured Collinsella sp.
AGCAACGACCTGCTTCCCTGGGTCTCTAGCGCCCGCAATAGCCAAAGCAGGCTTCATCCGCAGACGTTTCGGCCGCGTTAACAAATGTGCTCAAAACCTCACGCCTGCGGCTTCAATCGCGCTGTCTGCCAACTCATAAAAACGTAACAGTATTCACGTGCTTACTTGCATCGGCAAGGTGTTACCCTTGTAGCATTTGGAACCCGCCGCTACCATGCGAAACTATCGAAAGGGCCCCATATGCTCAATAATCACGAGGCAAATCTAACCGACGAGGAGGCTGCCGCTGAGGTCGCCCGCGTCGCGAAGACCTACCCCGTGGTGCGTTTGCTGTCGGCCGATCAGATTAAGAGCGAGCCTAACTGCCTACTCGCCGGCGATCGCTGCCCTTGTTTGCGCCAGGCAAGTCTTGAGGCCTTGACAGATTTCGATGAGGTGTCGGAGCAACTGCTCAACGATGGTGTTGAGTACCGCGCCCGTCTGCGCCCTCTAAAGGTCGAGGGCGAGCCTCATGTCTTGCTGATGGTGCGTCCGATTGATGAGCAAGAGGCCACAGAAGAGGACCTCGTCTACACCGACGTGCTGACGGGCGTGCGCAATCGCCGATATTACGAGGAAAAGCTCCGTAGCGCCCGCATGAAGGCCGGTGTGGCGGTGATCGACCTTGATGATTTTAGGGTCTTCAACGATACATGCGGCCATCATGCCGGCGACCTTGCACTCGGTGCTGTGGCGACAGCCATACGCAGCGAAATTCGTTCGACTGACGAGCTTGTGCGCTATGGCTGCGACAAGTTTGTGGTCGTCATGCCCAATATTCCCTCCGATGACTTCGCCCGTCGCCTGCATCAGGTATCCGAAGCCGTTCATTCCGCGATTATTCCGGGCCATGAGTACGTGAGCTTGACGGCATGTGTTGGTGGCGTTCGCATTCATGGCGAGACGGTCGATGAGGGCGTTGGCCGTGCTGTCCAGTTACTGAGCCGCGCTAAGGCAAAAGCCGGTACGGTCGTGACTGATGTCGATTCCATCGAGGCCTTCCAAAGCGAAAAGCCTTTGGTGCTTATTGTCGACGACTCCGAGATGAACCGAGCCATTCTCAACGAGATGCTCAAGGATGAGTATTGCATCCTCGAGGCTGATAACGGTCGCGCGGCACTCGACATGGTCGACCGTTATGGCGATGAACTGTCGCTCGTGCTGCTGGATATTGTCATGCCGGGCATAAGCGGCTTTGAGGTGCTGTCCGGTCTGTCGCGCCGATCGGTTAGTGACAATCTGCCTGTCATCATGATTTCGAGCGAAGATTCCGATGATATGGTTCTGCGCGCGTACGAGCTGGGCGCCTCGGACTATATCAACCGCCCGTTTGACTCCCGTGTCGTGCGTCGCCGTGTAAGCAACACTATCCGTCTGTACGCCAAGCAGCGCCGCCTGACGAGCTTGCTGTCCCAGCAGTACAACGAGCGCGTCAAGAACAGTCGCATGCTCATCGACATCATGGCCGGCGTCATGGAGCTTTGCAACGGCGAGAGCGGCAGGCACGTTACGAATATCGAGAAGCTGACCGAGCTGCTGCTTGGCTGTCTGGTCCAGCGTAGCGGCGCGATTTCCCTCGACAATGAGGAACGCTCCACGATCGCCCTGGCTTCGGCACTGCACGATATCGGCAAGATGTCGATTGACGATGCGATTCTCAACAAGCCCGGACGCCTTACGCCCGAGGAGTTCGAGATTATGAAGACGCATACCACGATTGGCGCCGACATGCTGCTTGAGCTGGGTAGCCATCACGCCGGCAATGCGCTTATGGAATATGCGTACCAGATTGCGCGTTGGCACCACGAGCGCTGGGACGGCAAGGGTTATCCCGATGGCCTTAAGGGCGACGAAATTCCCATCGCCGCACAGGTGGTTTCGGTGGCCGACGTGTACGATGCGCTGACGAGCGTGTGCGTGTACAAGGACGCCATCCCGCACGAGGAAGCGATCCAGATGATTCTGGACGGTAAGTGCGGCACCTTTAACCCGCTGTTGCTCGACTGTCTGCTCGAGGTGCAAGACCGTATTGCCGAGACGTTGGCACGCCCCGCCGATGTCGTTGCGTTTCCCACGATTTAGTTTGACCAAAGGAGTTTTATCCATGATTTCCATGCGTGAGGCGTATGAGAAGATCGGCGCTAATTATGAAGACGCGTGCGCTCGGCTGATGGGCGAGGAGATGCTTAGCCGCTTTGCCCTCAAGTTTTTGGATGACGAGAGCATGGACAAGCTGGAGGCCGCCATGGCGGCAGGAGACGCCGAAGGTGCGTTTATGGCAGCGCACACGCTCAAGGGCGTGAGCCAGAACCTGGGATTCGATAATCTGTACGAGCCGGCGGTCGTGGTGACCGAGGCGCTGCGCGGCGCCGATGCCGTTGACGGCGCTCGCGAGGGAATGCATGCGCTGCAGCAGCAATATGCGGCAACGATGTCGGCCCTGCGCGAGGCGGCCGAATAAGAGCTTGCGGGTCTTGATGACTATGAGAGTGGATAATCTCCCGTTTTAGGCCCGGTGGCGGCCTCAAAGTGGGAGATTATCCACTCTCGTTCGATATGTGTCCAAAAATCCACGCTCACCCCTCCGGGTTAGTAAATGGCCTATGCGCACTGGCGGGGCTTTCCGCATGCAATCAATATCGTTGTTCGATAAACTGTTCGAATAACGATAGAGTCGATGAGGGTGAGTGTATGTCTAACAGCGTTCAGCGTATGGCCAAAGCGGGCGAAAATATCAGGAAGCTTGGCTTTTGCATGGCAGCCGTTTTTGCAGGGATGCTCGTCGCTTTTGCCGCGTTGGTTGTTTACGTGATCTGGTATGCGGTTGCAAACGTTGCCTCTGTCGATTCTTTCGGCGTCGTGACGCTTCTCGATGGCGGGTGCATCGTTATCCCAAGCGGACTGTGCCTGGCACTCGTCGTGGGTATTTCGCTTGTCGTTCTGTGTGGGATCAGCCGGGACATCTCGCGAGGCGTCTCGCCCTTTACCAAGACGCATGTGCGGCTTATCCGTGTTCTTGCGCTTGCCTTTGCTGTTAACGCCGCAGTTTCGCTTATTGGTGCCTACGGATCGGTCAATCTTACCATTGGTGGGCTGGAGCTTTACGTCGTGCCTCATTCCTTCGTTATTGAGATTTGCCAAGGCGTTGCCTTTGATGCGGGGTCGCTTATCGGCGCGGCTGTCTGTCTGTGTATCTCGGTGATCTGGAGTTATGCCTCGCTGCTCCAAGAGCAGTCTGACGAGCTTGTGTAGGAGGAAGCATGAGCTATCTCATCATCGAGCTTGAGACGCAGCTACTTAAGACCGGAAAGACCAGTGCTGATCTGATTCGTGCCACGGGGCATACTCCGGCTAATATTTCTAAGCTAAGAAACGGAAAAATTAAAGCTATTCGCCTTAAGACGCTTCTCGATATTTGCGATGAACTTGACTGTCAACCGGGAGATATTATTCAGCGCGTGAGCGAGAAAGAGCTTGAGGAGCTTATTGTTGAGCGTGCAAAAAATGTCGTGAGGCAGATGCGGGACGGCGGAGGCAATGAGGCGTTGCTTCCGACATCAGTCTTTGCTGTAGATTTGAGCGACGAGTAGCATAAAGCGAACAACTATAACGAAATATCAGCGTAAAGGGGCCCGTGTCTAACACGGGTTCTTTCTTTTAGATTACCTTGACAAATATGAGTTATCGAAAAACAATAACAACTATGAAAAACGATAAAGGAAAGAAGGAACGATATGAGCGGTTTTGCTATCAAGCAGAACGGGAGGCCGATGAACGCATCAGCGATAAAGTTATCAAAGGTGTCAAAGCGCTACGGGAAACGGCGCGTTTTGCATGACGTTTCCTTCGAGGTGCATCAGTCTGAGCTCCTTGCCCTTGTTGGTGCAAACGGTGCGGGCAAAAGCACGCTTATTAAAATCGTCTTGGGCCTCTGCGAGCCGTCGTCGGGGAGCGTGGAGCTCTTTGGGGGCAAGTCGAAAAAAGAGCTGAGCCTGATGCGGACGCGTGTCGGCTATGTGCCAGATTCCTGCGGAGCATACCAATCCCTCAGTGCGGCTGAGAATCTTCGGATCCGATGTGCGGAATGGGGGCTTGATGCGAATCGTGAGATTCCTCGCGTTTTGAGCCTAGTCGGGCTGGACGTCGAAGAGAAAAAGAGCGTGAACAGTTTTTCTCTGGGAATGAAACGGCGGCTGGATATAGCTACGGCTTTGTTGGGCGACACCGACGTACTAATTTTCGATGAGCCGGCAAATGGATTGGACCCGCTGGGCATCGAGAGTATATGGGCCCTTATCGGTCGATTGAATCGAGAACAGGGTAAGACCATGCTCGTCTCTAGCCATGATTTGGATGAGTTGGCATCAGTTGCAACAAGTTGCGTGTTTATTCATGACGGCGAACTGCTGAAAAAGGAATCGATGGACGTCATAAGGGATGAGGCGTCGTCCCTAAAAGAGTATTACAGGTGCTTGATGAAGGCGGTCTCGCTATGAAGCGGGCGATCCATCCCATAAAGGCAGATATGATGCGTTTGCACAGGATGTTTCCGGCGAAGTTTGGTCTTGCGCTTATTCTGGCGTTCGGCCTTCTCTTCGGTGTCTTTCTAAAAAACGGAACAACGTTGCTCGCCTTTGGCAATAGCGTTTTTGGGGAAGATATTGGTTTCTGCTGGAATGTAATCGATCCTTCTGCACCCGATGAGTCCCTTGTGCGCAGTGCTTTTGCCGGCACGTCTCTGTTCGTTCCGCTCATCGTTTGCCTGGTGATTTTACAGGAGCGCGGCTATGAAGAGGGACACCGAATTTCTTCAGCAAGAGGTCTTACCCGCTTTAATGGGGTCCTAGCACATGTGCTTTCGTTTGCTTTAATAATTGGCGTAGCATATAGTGCGCTTTGCCTTCTTCTTTTTGCAATAGCCATAATACGTGGAGGGCATAACTACTCGCACGACATGCTAACTGTATTTTTGCCTGCAATGATAGTCAACGCTGTATTGGTGATATCGGTTGCGCTGAAGACGGTGACCATCTATCGGATCACAGGCAGCGCTGTATTGAGCGGGGCTGTGCTAATAGTTGGATTTGTCATGAGCTTGACGCTCTACGGAACTTACCTTCAGACGCCCATACCGTCCTTGCGATGGATCTTCTTTCTTCCGGGGTCGTACCTTGGAGTCGGATGTGCCCTTGGGTATAGCGATATGGGGCAGCTGACGCTTCTGGGATATGGCGCGGCAGCCAGCTGTCTATCGGTATTGATTTACGCTCTCGTGAGCTTTCGTGCTGGGGGTGTACTCAATGGCTCGTCAGACTAGAAGATTCCTTCATTCAGAATTGAAGCATGTGAGCAAATGGACGTACGCCATAATCCTGGTAATTTATGCGTGCATGGTGGTATTGCAGCTTAATTCTTTCCCGATGTGGTTCTGTAGCCTCCGTGAGAACAGTTTCTTGGGCTTTTTCCCAGACCCGACGCTTCGGCTATCGGCAGAGGATGTCCTTCTATTTGGTAATGCAGAGGTTTTTCGCGGTCTACTGTTCAACGTAGCTCCGTTGGCTCATGCATTGTTCTTTCCGTTCATCGCGGCTTGCATTGTGCCGCGCTTTGTCAGTTCTGGCTTTATTGAGGAACCGTGGGGGTTGTCGGAGGCTCGGGGAGGGAAACGTGTGTGCGCTATCGTTGCGCGAGTGGTGCTGTCTTCTTTTGCCCTTTTGGGCGCGTTTATTCTGTCGAGTGTCGTTTTGTACTGTCTTAACTGTGCGATCGTTTTAGATGCTCAACAGTATTTCAACCTGAATATTATTTGCTATCGACTTCTTCTGGCGAGTGCCGTCTGCCTTGCATACGTGGTCTCTTGCGTGATTGCTGTTTCCTATTTTGGATCCGGCTTCGGTCCGATTGGCATGCTGCTGCTTGTCAACGTTGTGGCGATCTACATACAGCTCGGGGCCAATTCCATGCTTCCGCTTCCGTCCTCGATGCTCATGTGGATTTGTGGCGTGACCCCGTTGGGGAATGGTCAATGCATTTCGATTCTAATTGACTGCCTAATTAACGTAGCAAGCGTTTTTACCATTTGCTTTACCGTAGACCGATTGCGGTCGAGATTTCTTTGATTGTTTGTGAGGGATAATCATACCGAGCATACCAAATATAGGGGGGCGGGCACCGTGGCTGGCGCCCCCCCCCCGGCCCTTTTATACAGCAAAGGAGGCTATAACCTGAGTGGTTTGCGAGCTAATGGGCCTGCTTTACCTTGGCCGCAGCCTCGACAAACGACTTCCACAGGTTAAAGTCGGTCTCGAGCGTCTGCCAGGTGTACTCGGGATGCCATTGCACACCCAAGCAGAACGGCTGGCCTTCGACCTCGATGCACTCAGGAACGCCGTCGGTTGCCTTGGCGACCAAGCGCGTGCTTTTACCCAGACGGTCGACGCAGCAGTGGTGTGCGGAGTTGGTCTGGATCAGCCTGTGCCCGCCAACCGCGCGTTCAAGCAGCGAGCCCGGCACGACTTCGACGGGATGTACGGGGTCGTTGAGCACGTGGGTATGGCGCCACTGCGTGCGGCCCTCGCGAGCGCCTAGGCTCGGCACGTCCATGCACAGGGGGCCGCCAGTGGCGACATTGAGCAACTGCGTGCCGCGGCAGGTGGTAAAGAGCGGCTTTTTGGCGTGGAGTACCTCGCCGACTAGCTTGAACTCAAAGCTATCGCGGATCTCGCAGCAGAGGGTGGGATCGTAGGGTCGATCATCGCCCCAACGTTTGGGATTGACGTCGGGGCCGCCGGGGATGGCGATGCCGTCGGCGATATCGACGTAATGACGGATGACCTCAATGTCCTCGGTGATGGACATCTGCAGCGGCAGGGGGCCCGGGGGGCGGGGGGGGAGCGGAAACCAGACCAAAC
>UROA01000102.1 GCA_900549355.1 uncultured Collinsella sp.
GACGACCAGAGGGGTACCCCCGGTGGCTGCCGAAGGAGCCGCTGATCCACTCGATGTCGCCATCCTCGTCCACGCGCGCACGCTTGGTGTTGAGGTTGTACATGTTCTTGGACCAGTTCTCGATGGTCGAGTAGCGCAGGTGGGCGCGCTTGCCCACAAAGAGCTCGACGGCGCCGGCGTGGAGGTTGGCTACGTTGTACTTGGGCGCGGAGCAGCCCTCGATAAAGTGCAGGTCAGCGTCGTCCTCGACGATGATAAGCGTGTGCTCAAACTGGCCGGCGCCCTTGGCGTTAAGGCGGAAGTAGCTCTGCAGCGGGAAGTCCAACTTGGTGCCCTTGGGCACGTAGACAAACGAGCCGCCCGACCATACGGCGCCGTGCAGGGCCGCAAACTTGTGGTCGGTGGGCGGGATGAGCGTCATAAACTTCTCGTGGATGAGCGGCTCCCACTGCGGGTCGTGCAGGGCCTCCTCGATGCCGGAGTAGACGATGCCCATCTTGGAGGCGGTGTCCTGCATGTTGTGGTAGACGAGCTCGGAGTCGTACTGCGCGCCGACGCCTGCCAGGTAGCTGCGCTCGGCCTCGGGGATGCCCAGGCGCTCAAAGGTGTTCTTGATGTCGTCAGGCACCGACTCCCAGTCGTGCTTTTGGTCGGTGTTGGGCTTGACGTAGGTGACGATGTTATCCATGTCCAGGCCCTCGATGGAGGGGCCCCACGTCGGGTCGGGAAAACGATTGAAGATCTCGAGGGACTTGAGACGCAGGTCGAGCATCCACTGCGGCTCGTCCTTTTTGGCGCTGATCTCGCGCACGATGTCGGGCGTGATGCCGGCGTCGAGGCGCTCGAATCCCTCCTCGCCATAGGTGAAGTCGTAGAGGCTGCGGTCGATGTCCGCGACCTCGGTGCGGTTCTTGGTCATTGCGTCGCCCCTTTACGCCTGCTGCTCGGCAGCGGCGGACTCGGCCTGGGCGCGCTGCTCGGCGGCCTCGCGCTCGAAGGTCTCAAAGCCGTTCTTGTCGATCCAGGGGATCAGTGAGGCGTCGTCCTCGCGCACGATGTGGCCCTTGACCATAACGTGGACGCGGTCGACATCCAGGTGCTCCAAGATGCGCGTGTTGTGCGTGATGATGAGCATGGAGCCGTCGCAGCTCCTGCGGTAGGCGTCCATGCCGTGGCTGACGGTGGAAAGCGCGTCGACGTCCAAGCCCGAGTCGGTCTCGTCCAGGATGGCGAGCTTGGGCTGCAGCAGCAGAAGCTGGAGCATCTCGACCTTCTTCTTCTCGCCGCCCGAGAAGCCCACGCCCAGCTCGCGGTTGAGGTAGGCGGTATCCATGTTGAGCTCGGCCGCGAGCTCCTTGACGCGGCGGCGGAACTCCTTACCCTTCATCTCCAGGCCGGGGCGGCCGGCGATGCTGGCGCGCAAAAAGCTCGACAGCGGCACGCCGGGGATCTCGACCGGTGCCTGGAAGCTCAGGAACAGACCGGCGCGCGAGCGCTTGTCGGTGGTGAGCTCGGTGATGTCCTGGCCGTCAAAGACGATACGGCCGTCGTTGACCGTGTAGACGGGGTCGCCCATGACCAGGTGGCCGAGGGTGGACTTGCCGGCGCCGTTGGGTCCCATCAGCACGTGGGTCTCGCCGGCGGCGACGTTGAGGTTGACGTTGTGGAGGATGGTCTTCTCGTCCACGGAGGCGGTCAGACCTTCGATGGAAAGCAGCGGATTTGCGCTCATGCTGTCCCTCTCTGTATATGGTGTACTCATAGGTGTACTAAACCCTAGGAATCTTCTCGGAATAAAGTTACTATGGGTTCGGCGTTAGTCAAGGGAAAACCCGACTAATCCACTCGACTTTTCAAATTCTGGGACAAAATAACCTGTTGTGTTTGTCCCACTTACTTAAGATTTGGGACAAACAAACCTGGTTATGTTGTCCCAGATGCGATGGGAGGGTAGGTATGCTCATTTCTTCCAAGGGCCGCTATGCCCTCCGGCTGATGATCTATATCGCGGCGCTGGGCGACGCCGAGGGCAAGATTGCCCTGCGCGAGGTTGCCGACCGCGAGCATATCTCACAAAAGTATTTGGAGCAGCTGGTTCGTCCGCTTATGAAGGCGGGCCTGCTTAAGAGCGTGCGCGGCAAGGGCGGTGGCTACATGATGGCCAAGGATCCAGCCGAGGTGCGTGCCGGCGACATCCTGCGCGCCGTCGAGGGCAGCACGGCTCCGGTGGCGTGCGATGGCATCGACAACAGCTGCACTCGCAGCGATTTGTGCTCGACCGTCAAGTTCTGGCGCGGTTTGGACGACGTGATCGAAAAGTACGTCGACGGCGTGACGTTGGCCGACCTGGCCGCCGTCCCCGAGATCAACTTTGACATTAAGCTGTAGGGCTGCAAATGGCATCTCTCGACAAGGTGTACAAACAAATCGAAGTTTTTGCTCGGGAATGTGACGCCGAGAAGGTTGTGCTGTTTGGTTCTCGTGCTCGAGGCGACAACTTACCCAAGAGCGATATTGACATCGCCGTAGCAGGTTGTCGGGATTTCGGCCGTTTCTCATATTTGATCGAGGAGCGTCTTGATACTCTTTTAGATGTAGATGTCGTCAATCTCGACGAGTCCTTGTCGCAGCAATTGCTCGATGAAATTGCCAGGGATGGTGTGATTCTGTATGAAAAAATATGAGAACTTTGCCAGTGCCTTGGCGAATCTTGAGGATGCGCCCAATCAGGATCTCAACAATGATTTTGTTCAGAGTGGATTGATTAATAAGTTCAATCTTCAATTTGAACTGAGCTGGAAGCTCCTTAAGCGTCTGCTCGAGTATGAGGGTGCCACGCTTGCCGCGTCGGGGTCTCCTCGTGCCATCTTGAAGGAGTCGTACCGATTCTACGACTTTATTGATGAGGCGGCCTGGCTAGATATGCTCAGAGACCGCAATACGAACGTCCATATCTATGACAACAAGCTCGCTCAAGATTTGATTCAGCGCATCTTGAACGTCTATATTCCCGCTTTCTGTCAGTTGAGAGACGGGCTGACGAAACGTTACGGCGAGCTTCTGTTGGCGCCCGATGACCAGTTTGTCTAATTCCTTAAGATTTCGCGGAGGGTTGTTGCCGTTTACCGAGGGGTTGTTGTGCAACAACGGGCGAGCTGCAATACTTATTTTTATCTTTGCAAACTGAACTTTAACTACACCAATGCAGGGAGGATCTTATGCAGCCCAAGCATTCGGCTATTGTCGCGGGCCTGACGTTGGCGCTTTCGTTTGGCGCCGTTTCCGCGCCGGCACCCGCCGCTGCCGAGGAGCCCACGCCGGGCGTTGCCTCGGATGCCACCGATATCGATAAGGGTCTCTACACCCAGCAGTCCTTCTCGGGCGTGCTGAGGTCGGTCCAGGGCGTTTCGTTTGTCAACGTGACTCCCGAGATGAAGTACTTTACCAAGTATGAGAGCCATGGTAACTACAACCAGGGATTTTCGTATGGTGACGGCTATAACGCACTGGGTTACTATCAGTTTGATCGCCGCTGGTCGCTCATTCCGTTTATGAAGCAGGTTTATAACTACGATTCTGCCAAGTACAGCATGCTCAAGGATGCGATTGATCGCGGCAGCGAGATTTCCAACACGAGCAATGCCATGTACGAGAACGGCCAGCTCACCGAGTTGGGCCGTATTGCGCAGGAGGCCTTCCAGGGTGCTTACAACACCGATCCTGTTGAGTTCTCAGCACTTCAAGATGCTTATGCGTACAACTCGTACTATGCGGTGACCGAGGCGTGGCTCAAGAGCGGCCTGGGTATTGATCTTTCGGGCCGCGCCGACTGCGTCAAGGGCATGGTGTGGAGCATTACCAACATGTGCGGCACTGGTGGCTGCAGGGACTTTTTCCGCTGGGCGAATCTTTCCAACGATATGTCCGATCGCGAGTTTGTGACGGCGCTTTCCAACAGCGTGGTCAATAACGTGGCGACCAAGTATTCGAGCCAACCCCAGTATCATGAGGGCTGGAAGAACCGCTACCGCAACGAGCTAAAGGACTGCTTGGTTTATATCGCTGAGGACGAGGCTGCCGCCGCGACGCCCGTGCAGCCCGAGCCCACACCGGCGCCCTCGCCGACAACTGATTCGAATGACGACTCGAGTGACGATGCCAGCGATGACAGGATGGATGCGCCCTCGACCGATGCTGACGGTAATGGCTCTGCTGGTGGCACTACCAACGACGGCTCTACCTCGAACGGCTCCGATTCGAACGGCTCTGCTGCGGGCGATTCGCCTTCAAGCTCTGCCGGCAATACGGACAGCGACGCTTCTGGTTCGACCGGCGCTGACACCTCTAACTCATCTACCGGCTCTAACAACGGCTCCGGCTCTGACGCAACCCCTGATTCCGATGCTTCCAAGGACGACTCGAATAAAGCGCCGGACGCTCCCGTTGCTTCGCCGGACAAGAAGCCCTCTTTCTCCGAGCAGCTTGGTTCTACGCTGGGTTCTTCGCTGATGGCTGGCGTCAATAACGGCTCGGCCCAGAACAAGGACAACTCTGATCAGGTTTCCACGGAAAAGACCGAGGCCTCAAAGGGCGACTCCAAGGACAAGGCTTCCGAGAAGACCGAATCCGATAAGGGTTCTAGCTCTGAGGAGAAGGGCGACAAGTCCGAACAGAAGAAGGACGAGAGCAAGACCGAGGGCGAAAAGAAACAGCCCGAAGACGACGACAAGAGCGGTGCTGACAACCAGGCCCAAGAGCAAAATGACTCCAAGACGGTGACCACTACAACCACGACGACTACAACGACCAAGTCATCTGGCGGTAACATGCCCAAGACGGGCGACCTTATCGTTATGGCGAGCCTTGCCAGTGCAAGCTTGGCCACACTGGGCGCTACGTCTATCGTAAGTGGTAAGCATAAGCTCGATCAGCAGAAGAAAGCTTCTGGGGAGGACGGCTCGGAGGAGTAGCCTCTCGGTTGCCAGATAACTAAAGAGTTGGGACGGGGTCCGGTGCGAATGCATCGGGCCCCGTTTTGTTGTGCAACGATTAGTTATGCCCCCTCATACCTCTTGTTGCTACCGTTGCCCGATATGTTCGCGCGGCGACATCGGTACATGCGATGCGGTCATTACAATTGGCATCGTGCTGCGATTTAGGGGGAACGTTTTGGTGTCTGAACAGGCAAATGTTGATTGTGCTGCTGGCTTTGGCGTGCGCTTGATCGGCTGTGCCGACGATGCGGTTTTGCCCATTGGCATACACGACTATGCGGAGGCACTTGGTTGCTGCGTGCTGGTTGACAAGACCATGTTTATTGCCGATGTGTTGGACTGCGACGCGTCCGTTGTGGTGTGCTGTCGACCCGAGGGTTTTGGCAAGAGCATGAACTTGTCGATGCTCAGGGCTTTTCTGGAGCGTCCAGCAGTCGGTCGCGCTGGTCAGCGTTTGTTTGCCGATGCTCAGATTTGGGATGCAGACGGCGGGCGCTATCGGGATGAGTACGCTTGCTATCCGGTGATATCGCTGGACTTTTCTAGCGCTGCGAGGCGTGGCCCCGCTGTTGCCGGCGCCGTGCGCGATGCCCTTTCGGGCGAGTGCGCTCGATTGTTGGCGCTCTTGGAGGCTCCGGATTTAGCTCGAGATAAGGTGCGTCACATCGAACGCGTCGCGCGTGGCGTGGCGAGCGCGGACGAGGTTGACTCGGTGCTCGGTGTGCTCATAGAGCTGCTGGAGATTGCCTGCGATGAGCAGGTTGTATTGCTCGTTGATGGGTACGATACGGCGTGGTCTCGCCGTGCGAGCGCGAGGGACGCTTCCGACGCCGATCCGGCAGAACTACTTGACCGTGTGCTGTTTGACGCCATTGCTGCCGCGGGTCATTCGCTACGCTTTGCTTGTCTGATGGGGGAGTGTCCCGGCCCTGCTGAAGCGGCGCTTTCTTCGCGCGGCTGCTCGTATTGTCTGACGACGCCGCTGTCGGCGTGGTGTGACCGATGGTTCGGTTTTTCGGATGCTGAGGTCGAAGCTCTTTTGAATCATGCTGGGCACGAGGAATACCTTGATGATGCGCGTGAATGGCTCGAGGGATATCGGTTTGGTAGGGCCTATTGCTCGAGTCCAGCGCGTGTGATCGGTTTTCTGGACCGAGGCTGCACGGCGCCTATGCGCGCCGATCTGTATGGGTATGCGGATTGCCTGAGTAGGGTAATTGCCGGGTGGAATCTCGACCGCCTTTCGGTCTTGTTTGATTTGCTCGAGGTCCATGGGTGTGCTGAGGTCCCGCTTTGTTTGGGCACTGCAGAGCCAGATGTCTCGCCTGACGATGGCATGTGGACAGCGCTGTATCTGTCCGGTTTTCTCACGACGGATATGACTGAGGAGCCAGAGCATGGCGATCGCCTCCGTGCTTTGCGATTGCCCAATAACGAGCTTCGCCAGGCCTTGAGTCTAGTGATTATTGAGTGGTTTGAGTGCGCTGCCGAAGACATTCGAGACGTCGATGCGTTTCGCCTTGATTATCAACTTCATCCGAACACCTCCCACATTCATCCGCACATGTACGGA
>UROA01000103.1 GCA_900549355.1 uncultured Collinsella sp.
GGCTGGTCTCCTTTGCCTCGATGGCGATCGCGATCGGCTACGTGCGCCTGGTTGTGGGCGTCGACTTTGGCGGGCGCGAGGGGCTGTGTCTGGTGGGCGGTGCCGCTTCCGCGCTTGCCGCCACGGGCTTGGGACTCTTTGTGGGCACGCTTCCCGTTAAGGGCGGCAAGGCGTCCAAGTCCGGCATCCTCACGGGCTTTGCTACCACGTGCGCCCTGTTCGCCGGCCTCTACGGCGAGTCGGCGGGTGCGCTTGCCGACGACGTCGCCCGCGCCTGCCCGGCCGAGTGCTGGTTCAACCCCGTCAAGCTCATCTGCGACATGTTCAATCGCCTGTATTTCTTTGAGGACCTGGGGCCCTTCGCTGTTCGCGCGGGCGCGCTCGTCCTGATGGCCCTGGTGTTTGTCGCCGCCGCTACGCTGATCTTTGGAAGGAGTCGCTATGAGCACCTTTAAGACCGCGCTTCGCATGGCGCTGGCGCACCCGTTCTACCTGCTTATCTATACGGTGTTCATCTCGCTCATGGGCGTATTCATCGCGGCATCGGTGAGCTGGAACTCGTCGCAGCTCACCGAGTACAAGCCCTACGATGCTAACGTGATCGTGGTCGACCGCGACGACAGCGACCTTTCGCGTGCGCTTACCAAGCATCTGGGTTCGCGTTTTGAGCTGGTCACGGGCATCGGCGACGATACGTACGACCTTGCGGACGCGCTCTCCAAGAGCAACAGCGCCAAGGGCAGCGCCGACTGCGTGTTCTTTATCCCGGAGGAGTTTGAGGACGACCTCGTTGCGGCTGCCCGCGCGGGGGAGGCCCTGCCCAAGCTCGACGTGACCTACGGTTCCGGCACCATGGCGGCGGCGCTTTCGTCTGCCGAGGCCTCGCGCTGGATTTCGCTCGCGGGCACTGCGGCGGCGCTTGAGCCCGCTGCTTCTAACGGCGACGTTGCCAAGGCCGCCGAGCATGCCGCTGCAAAGCGCGCGGAGGTCCAGATCGAGCAGGTCAAGGTCGATTCGACGGCTGCCGCCACGCTCGAGTCGTATTTCAACTTTGGCGCGTACGCGATTATCTCGTCGGTCATCGTATCGGTGGGGTTGGTGTTCTCGGGCATGAACGAGCCCGAGCGCGTGCGTCGTATGGATGCCGGCCCGGTCTCCGAGCACCAGCGCTCGCTTGCCGTGTTCGCGGCTGCCGCAGTGCTCACCGTCTGCATCTGGTTTGTGTCGAGCATGATGGGCGTCGTGGGCTTTGCCGGCGCGGTTGCCGAGGTCGGCGTGGGTCGTGTGTGCCTGGCGCTGGCGGCGACGTTTGCCCTGGCGTGCACGCCTCTGGCCGTTGGCTTTGCCCTTTCGAGCCTGGGTGCGCGTGAGGAGCTGCTCAACGGTGTGGGCAACCTGCTCGGCATGCTCATGACGTTTTTGGGCGGCGCTTGGATGCCGCTGTCGCTCATGGGCTCGGCCGTGCAGACGGTGGCGCACTTTGTGCCGACGTATTGGGTGAACGACGCGATCGGCAAGGCGCTTGCTTCGGACCTGACGTCTGCCGTGTTGGGCGACATCGCCTGCGACCTGGGCGTCACCGTGCTCTTCGCCGCCGCCATTGCCGCCGTAGGCCTGGCCCTCTCACGCGCCAAATCCCGCGCCTAGTCTGAAATAAATCCTAGGCCTCGCCCCAAAATAGTTCACCAAGGTTTACTATTACGTTCATAAAGTAGTACGAGGCTAACAATGGGGGATACCATGGCAACGCAGGAAGCCTACGTCCAGGTTAAGGATCTCAAAAAGCACTACGGCGACGGTGATGCGCGCCTGACGGTACTCGATGGCATCGACGCGTCCATCAACCGCGGCGAGATCTGCGTCATGCTGGGGCCCTCGGGCTCGGGCAAGTCGACCTTTCTCAACCTGATCGGCGGCCTGGAGGATGCCGACGGCGGTTCCATCATGGTGGACGGCTGCGACCTCACGGTGCTCAAGCCTGCCGACCTGGGCGAGTATCGCCGCCGTGAGCTGGGTTTTGTCTTCCAGTTCTACAACCTGGTGCCCGATCTCACCATCAAGGAAAACATCGAGGTCACGGCATATCTGTCCAAACACCCGCTCAACATCGACGACCTGCTACGCTCGCTGGGCCTCTACGAGCACCGCAACAAGTTCCCGCGCCAGGTTTCGGGCGGCCAGCAGCAGCGCTGTGCCATCGGCCGCGCGCTCGTCAAAAACCCGGGCCTGCTGCTGTGCGACGAGCCCACGGGCGCGCTTGACTACAAGACGTCCAAGGAGATCTTGCAGCTCATGGAGGATGTCAATCATGAGTACGGCTGCACCATCATCATCGTCACGCACAACGCCGCCATCGCGCGTATGGCCAATCGCGTGCTGCGCCTGCGCGACGGGCGCATCGTCGAGGATGAGCTCAACGAGTCGCCCGTGTCCGCCGCCGAGCTCGATTGGTAGGCGGCGCCATGACACCTCTCGCAAAACGTCTCCCGCGCGAGCTGCGCCGCAATATCGGCAAGTACCTGGGCATCTTTTTGCTTATGTGTGGAAGCATCGCCCTTACATCGGGCTTTTTGCTCGCAGCGCATTCCATCGGTTGCCTTATCGACGGCATGCGCGATGCGTACACGATCGAGGACGGCCGCGTGACCACCTCCTTCGAGGCTACCGACGATCAGCTCAAGGCCGCCGAGGATGCAGCCGGCGACGTCGGCGGCGTCACGCTCTACAAGAATTTCTCTATCGATGCCATCATCAAAAAGGCGTCCGGCGACGACGGCACCAAGCGCACGCTGCGCACCTACGCGCACCGTACCAAGGTGGACATTGCGTCCTACTGCGAGGGTAGGCAGCCTAAGGCGGACGACGAGGTGGCCATCGACCGTGTCTTTGCCACCAACAACGGCCTCGCCGTGGGCGATAAGGTCGAGCTTGAGGGTCGCACTTACACCATCTGCGGCATTATGACCCAGCCCGATAGCCAGGCGCTGTTCCTCAACAATTCGGACTTTACGGTGAACACCATCACCTATGGCGTGGCCGAGGTCACCGATGCCGGCTTTGTCGCGCTCGAGGATGCCGGCGGCGCACCCGCCTACATCTACTCTTTCACCTTTACCGATCGCGATCTCTCCACCGCAGACCGCATCGATGCCGAGCAAGATATGGTGGAGGCGCTCACCGATGCCGATGCACGCGTGGATGACCTCATCGACGCCGATTCCAACCAGGGCATTGGCTATGCGCGCGACGACGTGGACGGCGACTCCATGATGTGGATGACGCTGCTCGATATCATCATCGTGATCATGGCGTTCGTCTTTGTGGTCCTTACCGACGCCACCATCGAGGAGGAGAGCGCCATCATCGGCACGCTGCTCGCCAGCGGTTATCGCCGACGCGAGATCGTGCTGCACTACCTGGCACTTCCCGCCATCGTGGGCATGGTCGCGGCGCTTTTGGGCACCGCGCTCGGCGTTGTGTTCTTTACCGAGCCCATGCGCAGCCTCTATTACGGTTCGTACAGCCTGCCGCCCTTCCAGGTGTACTGGAGCTGGGAGATCTTTGTGAAGTGCGCCGTGGTTCCCGCCGTCGCGCTCATCCTCATCACGCTGGTGGGTCTGCTTCGCAAAATGGGCAAGACCCCGTTGCAGTTCCTTCGTCACGAAGCGAGCGGCAAATCGGGCACCAAGCGCGGCTTGCAGCTGCCGGAGCGCATGGGTTTTGTTTCCCGCTTCCGCCTGCGTATCTTCCTGCGCAACCTGGGCAACTTCGCCACGCTCTTCGTGGGCATTGCGTTTGCCTCGCTGCTGCTGCTCTTTGGCCTGGCGATTCTGCCCACGATGACGCACTACGCCGACAACCTCGAGACGAGCCTGGTCGCCGAGCACCAGTACACGCTCAAGGCCCCGCTGGAGCTCGAGGGCACTGCCGAGGAGCGCGAGCAGTGGTCGGCACTCGAGCGCTTGCAGTCGGTTGACGGCGCGCTGCTTTCCGCCGCTCAGGATGCCGATGACGAGCTTGGCGACGCGGCCGATGCGGTGCAGACGGCAGCCGATGCCGCGACCGCATCTCCGTCTGCCGAGAGCCTGGTCGCAGCGCAGGACGCGCTCGCCAAGGTCCAGGACAAGAAGGATGCGCTTTATGCGCGCCTCGATGATCTTGCCGATGCTCTCGGCTGCGACCGCGATGAGGCTATCGACCTGATCGACAAGGCCTCTAAGATTGACACCGACAACGACGATATCCACCCGGTCAATACGACCGATAACGGCGCGGGCGCAATCGCACAGGCCGAGAAATACGCCGTCTACCAGCTGCAATACGACCGCGGTGGCGGAAATGGCGAGGAGACGATTTCCATCTACGGCATCTCGCCCGATTCGCGCTACTGGAAAGGGCTGGACGTCGGCAACGGACGCGTCGTCTTTGGCGGTGGCTTGCTCGACAAGTTTGGCTGGAGCGAGGGTCAGAAGGTCACGCTCGGCGACAAGTATGAGGGCGAGCATTATTCCTTTGAGTACGCGGGCAAGGACTGTGCCTGGGGCTCCAAGTCGGACATGAATATCTATATGAGTATCGACGACTTTAATGAGCTGTTCAACAACGACGCCGCCTACTTTAACGGCTATGTGAGCAACGAGAAGCTCGACCTCGATGCTCGTTACTTTGCCGGCGACACCACGCCCGACGACATGCGCGCCGTGGGCGACCAATTCATCGGCATGATGAGCAAAATGATCGGAATGATGGTTGGGCTTGCGGTGTTCATCTTCTTGCTGTTTATGTACCTGCTGACCAAGGCTGTGATCGACCACAGCGCCCGTTCGATCAGCTACATGAAAGTCTTTGGCTATCGCGATAGCGAGATTTCGCATCTGTACATCCGCTCGATCACGTTGTGCGTTGCGGCGTCACTCGTGCTGAGCCTGCCGGTCATTATTGGCTCGCTCACGGCCATCTTCCGCTCGATGCTGCTCGCCTACAACGGCAATATCGAGATCTATGTGCCCGCTTGGTCCATGGCGGCGTGCGTAGGAATCGGCTTTGCGACCTACCTGGTCGTGGCGCTGCTGCACACGCGTTCTATCAAACGTGTGGGCCTGGCCGAGGCGCTCAAAGTCCAAGAGTAGTCATTTAAGAACGTCCCCAATGACTAGGTTCCGTACTTGACTTTAACTCTGCTTTAACTGGTACCATCCTCTATGTCTGTAACGCCATATAGACCGAGGGGATATATCTATGACCGCAACTGCACCCGCAGCACCCGCTAAGGTGTACTTCACCAACCTGCGCACGCATGCTCGCGAGAGCCAGCTCGACAAGCTCAAGCGCCTCATACGTCACGCCGGTATTGAGCAGATCGACTTTGAGAACAAGTTCGTCGCCATCAAGATTCACTTTGGCGAGCTGGGCAACCTGAGCTTTTTGCGCCCCAACTACGCCCGCGCCGTCGCGGACGTGGTGAAGGAGCTGGGCGGCAAGCCCTTCCTCACCGACTGCAATACGCTCTATGTCGGTAGCCGCAAAAACGCGCTCGAGCACATCGACACTGCCTACCAGAACGGCTTTACCCCGTATGCCACGGGTTGCCAGATCATCATCGCCGACGGCCTCAAGGGCACCGACGAGGCGCTCGTCCCGGTTGAGGGCGGCGAGTATGTGCGCGAGGCAAAGATCGGTCAGGCGCTCATGGATGCCGATATCGTGATCAGCCTCACCCATTTTAAGGGTCATGAGCAGGCCGGCTTTGGCGGTGCCATGAAGAACCTGGGCATGGGCGGCGGTAGTCGCGCCGGCAAGATGGAGCAGCATGCCGCCGGCAAGCCGAACGTCGCGCCCGAGCACTGCGTTGGCTGCCGTGCCTGCGAAAAGATCTGCGCGCACAACGCCATCTCGTTTGACGATACTCGCGAGCGCGAGCTTGCTAACGGCAACACCCGCACGGTGCACGTGGCCGCCATCGACCACGATCGCTGCGTGGGCTGCGGACGCTGCATTGCGGCATGCAACCAGGACTGCATCAAGCCCGGCTATGAGGCCGCGGCCGACGTGCTCAACTGCAAGATCGCCGAGTACACCAAGGCCGTCGTCGACGGCCGCCCGAGCTTTCACATCTCGCTTGCCATGGATATCAGCCCCAACTGCGATTGCCATCCCGAAAACGACACGCCTATCGTCAACGATATCGGCATGTTCGCGAGCTTCGACCCGGTCGCCATTGACCAGGCCTGCGCCGATGCCGTCATGGCATCCGAGCCGCTGCCCAACACCGAGCTCACCGATAGCGCGGCCAAGATGGAGCACAACCACGAGCATCTGGAGGGCGAGCAGGCCAAGGATCCCTTCTGCATCACGCATCCCGACACCGACTGGCGCGTGTGCATCGCGCACGCCGAGAAGATTGGCCTGGGCACGAGCGAGTATGAGCTCATCGAGGTCAAGTAGCGCCTAGCTATTGGACAAAATAAGCGCCTTTGTAGCGTTAGTTGAGCAAAAGCCGCCCGTGAGCACAGCGCTCACGGGCGGCTTTTTG
>UROA01000104.1 GCA_900549355.1 uncultured Collinsella sp.
GGCCTCGCGGCCTCCCCCTTTTTTGCGTTTACCGGGCATAAATGACTCATTTACGCCAGACGATTTAATTCTTTTTGGTATTGAGCTTTTATTTAAAGAAAATAAAACGAATAACAAGGGCAACTGCTATGGCTGCAATGATCAAAAGCAGGATTGTCAGTCGATGCTGCTTGCGTCGTTTACTTGATGAAACGAAGATTGATTTTCCCTGTTTTGGCGTTTCGAGATAGCGAGCCGAATGCGTCAAGGTTTGCTTTGGTCGAGGACCTCTTTGTTGATGAGCGGCGGATGCTTTCATCGGCTCATCACTAGCTGCGCTGTTTTTAGATAATGGTGCGTCTTTCAGATATACAGGGTCTCCCGAGGCGACGCCCATATGTTTACGTCCCGTTTGGGCATCCTCGAGCGTTTGATATCGATTTCTCGTCACATACTCGGGCTCCGGATCATTAATGGGCTCTTGCGAGATGTGGGGGCGATGGAACCGTGGCGGCTGCGTGGAAGTATCTTCCACCTGCGTCGGCATAAACATATTGTTCTGGTTTTGGTCGTCCATGATGCCCTTTAGCTCGTTACCAACAACGTGTACGCGCTCATTGTAAGCCCCTTGTTATTTGTAGCTGGGGACATACTCGGTATTTAAGCTCTGGTTCAAAGAACCTTAACCTTCCTAAAACCTGAGTCATACGCACTTAGATATGCTTATAGTACTGGACTCAAAAAACTTTATAGTCGATGTATATATGAGCACTGGGTGGGCATATATAAGAGCGTCAAAAGAAGTCCCAGTCACCTGGAAGATGACTCGGCAGTCCTATAAAGGAGTGGTAAACATGGCAAGCATGGTTCCTTATCGTTCGGTTTTTGGCGTTCGTCCCTCTGCAAGCTCGCTGTTCGATCTGTTTGATGATATGAGCGACCTAGCGAACAGCTCGATTGCCTCTAAGGCGTTCCCCGTTGACGTTGAGGATAAGGGCGATGGCTATGAGGTCAAGGCTTATCTGACCGGCGTCGCCAAGGACGATATCGATGTCGAGCTTAACGAGGGCCGTCTGTCCATTAGCGTGAATGTCGAGGAAGACGAGGAGAACGAGGGCAAGAACTTCCTGCAGAAGGAGTTCAGCTCGTACAGCGCGACGCGTGGCGTGTATCTTAAGGACGCTTCGAGCGAGGGCCTCTCGGCTAAGTACGCTGACGGCATCCTGACCGTTACGGTTCCCAAGATCGTCGAGAAGAAGAACGTTACGAAGATCTCCATCGAATAACTTCGTTGGTGTTCTTCGCTATTAAAAGACAACAAAAGGGGCTGGGAAGCGATTCCCGGCCCCTTTTGCTGTTTAGGACAGTCTATTGAATGGTTGCTGGCCGATACTGGCTTGCGGGGCGTATCGAGAGTTTTCGCGATCCTTGGAGAAGGGTGGCGGAGCTGCCGAGCTCGTCATCCAGGGTTGCGGCCAGAGCTTTGGCATAGCTTTTGACGGTAAGGCTCGGACGATTGTTATCTTGGCTGATATGCATGGCAATGAGCTGTTCGGTGCGATCGGTAACAAGTTCGCGCGCGGCTTCGGCGGCTTGGCCATTGGAGAGGTGTCCCCTTGCAGACAGGATGCGCTCCTGAAGAAAGCGGGGATATTCTCCCTCGCGCAGCATGGTCACATCGTGGTTGCTTTCGAGCGCGAGGACTCGACAATCTTTGAGGGTGTTCATGGCTTGGCTCGATAGCTCTCCGGTGTCGGTGGCAAACCCAATGGAATCATCGAGAGCATTGAATCGATAGCCGACCGGATTGATGACATCGTGTGATGTTGAGTAGGTTTGCACGTGGATGCCGGCAATGGATAGGTCGTCGCCGGGATCGAATTCCTCGACAGGCAGATGCGAAAGATTTTCTTTGTTCGAAAGAGTGCCCCTGCTGGCAAAGAGGGGGCCGTGCCAGTGCTTGCACCAGACATCGAGGCCCTTGATGTGATCGCTGTGCTCATGAGTAATGAGAAGAGCCGAGACGTTGTCTGCCGAGAGCCCCAGTTCTGCCATGCGCTTTAATGTCTCGCGGCGAGACAGTCCGTTATCGACCATAATGAGCCCCTGCGGGCCCTCGATGAGTGCGCAGTTGCCTTTAGAGCCACTGCCGAGGATATGAAGGTGCAGACGAGACATAAGATTCCAAAGGATACAATGGGTGCGGACGAATAGAGGAGGAAGCAAATGCCTACGGTATCTCAGCATTATGGACACCATGCCGTGCCTGGGGCAGTCGATGAGACCCGGACGAGGCAGCAGGCTGCTCCTGTCGTGCTCATGGTATCAGGCGGCGCGGACTCGACGGCACTGCTTCTTATGGCGTGCACATCAAAGCTGGATATCCAAGACGGACGCGGTGTTGCCCCCATTGCTCGCGAGCGCCTGCATGTGCTGCATGTAAACCATCATCTGCGCGGCAAGGCGTCCGATGGCGACGAGGCCTTTGTGCGTGAGCTCTGCGCGAAATATGGTTTACCGCTGTGCGTGGAGCACGCTTATTTTGATGGGGAGTCGGGCAATATTGAGGCCGCGGCCCGCGAGGTGCGCTATGCCGCGGCGCGGAGGTATGTTCGCGAACTCTGCGCCCAGACGGGGGCACCGCGAACGGCGGCTCGTATCTGCACCGCGCACACGTCTTCGGATCGCGCGGAAACGTTTTTGATGAACGCGATTAAGGGTTCGGGGCCCGCTGGCCTATCGAGCATTCCTCGCCGGAGGAATATCGTGGTGCGTCCCTTGCTCGACCTAACTCATGGCGAGCTCGTGGGCTATCTACAGGTACATGGTCAGCCGTGGCGTGAAGACGAGAGCAATGAGGATATCTCGTATCTGCGAAACTACGTGCGCCATCGAGTAATGCCAGTGGTGGCGCAGCGCAACGCGAGCGTCTGCAAGACGATTGGCACCGCCTGCGAGATCTTAGGCGATGAGGACGCGTTTTTGTCTCAGCTTTCGGCACAGGCGTTTCGAAGCTGTTTGCGCAAAGAGGCAGCGGGTGCGCTGGTGCTCGATGCCAGGCGCCTGGCTGCGGCCGAGGTGGTAATCGCGCGGCGCATCGTGCGACTGGCGATTAAGCGCATCGATCCGGACGCTCGTCCCGAGATGCGACATGTGGAGCGAGTCCTTTCCTGCGTTGCCGAGGGCACCGGCTCGGTCACGCTTCCGGCGGGGATTGACGCACGCATTGAGTTTGGCATGCTGGCGTTTAAGGCGCCGGCGGCTCGCGAGGGCCTGGTCGCGGACTGGGTTACCGTACCCGGTCGTTTGCCGTTGGGCGGGGGGCGTATGCTGGTCACAGAACCGATGGCTGTTGAGCCGGGATGCGATATCGTGCGCCGCGCCCGTGAGCTTGCGGCTGCCGGGGAAGTGACAGCTTTGGTAGACGCGGCTGCCCTGGGTTTTGCCGACAGCGATAGTGAGCGGATCCTGGCGGGCTCGCGTGGCGAGATCCCTGCCGAGGCGCGATTGGCGCGCCTGTGGGTGGACGGTCCCGCGCCGGGAGACGTGATGTGCCCGTTAGGGATGAGTGGCCGAAGCAAGAAAGTATCCGATTTGCTAGGTGAGGCTCGCATTCCCGTTTCCGAGCGCGCCGGCGTGCCCATGGTGAGGACGGCGCCGGGGGGTGCCGTGGTGTGGGTCGCCGGAGTTCGCGCGGACGAGCGTTTTAAGTGCACGGCCGCAACGCGCGTGGCATATCTGCTCCGCGTGGTCGATGCGGAATAGCGTCCCACGCCTGCTATTCTGTGCGACGTTGACGGTATTCCCGCGCTGATGGCGCACGGGCTGGTAAATTTACCCCGTGCGCTGCTAGAATGTGTAGTTCGCGTCCATACGGCGGTGTGTGGGCGATAAGCACAAGAAAGGGTTGTCATGGCTTCTCAACATCCGGATATCGAGAAGGTTCTGTTCACGCAGGAGGATATCGACGGTATCGTCTCTCGCCTGGGCGAGGAGATTACGCGCGACTACGCGGGTAAGGATCTGGTGCTGATTGCGGTCCTGCGCGGCGCCGTGGTCTTTATGGGCGACCTGATGCGTAAGATCGAGCTGCCGACCAACATCGATTTCATGGCTGTTTCGAGCTATGGCGACGGTGTGAAGTCCTCGGGTATCGTGCGTATCATTAAGGACCTGGATATCGACATCCGCGGTCGCGACGTGCTGATCGTCGAGGACATTCTGGACTCGGGCCTGACGCTCAAGTATCTGATGAAGAACCTCGAGAGCCGCAAGCCCGCTTCTCTGGAGGTCGCCGCCTTCCTGTGGAAGGACGTTGAGGACCGCGTCTCGGCCATCACGCCCAAGTATGTTGGAACCCATTGCCCCGATGCCTTTGTGGTGGGCTACGGCCTCGACTATGCCGAGCGCTATCGCAACCTTCCGTATCTGGGCATTTTGAAACCGGAGGTTTATTCGTAAGATGCCCGACGACCGTAACGACAACAATTCCCAGACTCCCCGGGAGCCTAAGATCCCGGGGATGCCCGGAGGCAAGAAGCCCACGCGTACGGGCTGGCTGTATTTTATTTTGGCTTGCGCGCTTCTGGGCTACGCCTTCTTTAACATGGGCTCCGGCTTTGCCAGCTCCAGCAATACCGTTAAGCTCGCGACGAGCGAGATGGTCAGCGCCATCAAGCAGGATCGCGTCGAAGATCTGACCTATACGGTTCAAGACGGAAGCGTGACGGGTCATTACTGGAAGACGAAGAAGGACAAGGGCGATACGAGCGAGCTCAAGAGCTTCTCCTCGACCTATGTCGGCTCCGATTCGCTTGCCGAGCTCATGGCGGAGCACCCCGATACCAAATACATCGTCAACACCAACGATCCCGATTTTTGGGGCGACTTGGCGATGAGTGTGCTTCCGACGATCGCCCTTATCGCCATCATGTTCTACTTTATGCGCCAGATGATGGGTGCCAACAACAGGAACATGCAGTTTGGCAAGACCAACGCCAAGACCAACGAGGCCACGCGCCCCAAGGTCAAGTTTGAAGACGTTGCCGGCGTGGACGAGGCAGTCGAGGAGCTCGAGGAGATCCGTGACTTTTTGAGCGATCCGGATCGCTATCGCAAGCTGGGCGCCAAGATCCCGCGTGGCGTGTTGCTGGTTGGCCCTCCGGGCACCGGTAAAACGCTGCTGGCCAAGGCCGTTGCCGGCGAGGCGGGCGTGCCGTTCTTTAGCATCTCGGGCTCTGACTTTGTGGAGATGTTCGTGGGCGTCGGCGCCAGCCGCGTGCGCGACCTCTTTAAGGAGGCCAAGTCTCAGGCCCCGTCGATCATCTTCATCGATGAGATCGATGCCGTGGGACGTCAGCGCGGAGCTGGCTTGGGCGGCGGTCACGACGAGCGCGAGCAGACGCTCAACCAGCTGCTGGTCGAGATGGACGGTTTTGAGGAGAGCGAGTCAGTCATCCTGATCGCTGCGACCAACCGTCCCGACATCCTGGATCCGGCGTTGCTGCGTCCCGGTCGTTTTGACCGTCAGGTTACGGTCGACCGTCCGGATGTGAAGGGCCGCGAGCAGATCTTGCGCGTGCATGCCGAGAACAAGCCGATGGACGAGGACGTTAAGTTTGAGAAACTCGCCCAGATGACCGTTGGCTTTACTGGCGCCGATTTGGCGAACCTGCTCAACGAGTCTGCGCTGCTGGCTGCCCGCCGCCATCGTTCCGTGATCTCGATGGACGAGGTCGAGGAATCGATGGAGCGTGTGATTGCCGGACCGCAGCGCAAGGGTCGCGTGATGACCGAGGCCGAGCGCACCACGATTGCCTACCACGAGAGCGGTCACGCTTTGGTGGGCCACATCCTGGAGCACTCCGATCCGGTCCACAAGATCTCGATCGTCAGCCGCGGTCAGGCTCTGGGCTACACGCTGCAGCTTCCGCAGGAGGACCACTTCCTCAAGACCAAGAACGAGATGCTCGACGAGCTCGCCGTGTTCTTGGGCGGTCGCGTTGCCGAGGAGCTCATGTGCGATGACATTACGTCGGGCGCGAGCAACGATCTGGAGCGCGCAACCAAGATGGCGCGCGAGATGGTCACGCGCTTGGGCATGAGCGAGGAGCTGGGCACGCAAGTGTTTGGCGAGGCGCAACATCAGGTGTTCCTTGGTCGCGATTACGCCGATCACCAGGATTACTCCGAGGAGACGGCGCGCCGCATCGATATCGAGGTTCAGCGCATTATGCGTGAGGCCCATCGTCGTGCGGTCGAGATCCTGGACGCCCGTCGCGATCAGCTCGATCTGATGGCGAAGGTGCTGCTTGAGCGCGAGACCGTCGAAGGCGACGCCGTGAACGCCCTGCTCGACAACGAGTGGGATGCCTACCTTGAGCGCGAGGGTGATATCCTGGCGGCCAAGGAGGAGCGCAATGCCAAGGCGGCCGGCATGCCGACCAAGAAGCGCGCGCCTCGTATGAGCGAGGAGGAGCTGGCGGCTGATGCCGCGGCCTTTGCGCAGGCGGCCATGCAGGAGG
>UROA01000105.1 GCA_900549355.1 uncultured Collinsella sp.
ATGCGGTCGGCGATGGCCTCCGCGTAAAACGCCTTGGTCTCCTCCATCTGTTCGGTCGGCAGGCAGGCGAGCAGCTCGCCCAGCCGGCCCAGGAACTCATCGCGCGTCATGGTGCGCCCCCTCAACGTATGCGTAAATCTCCCGTACGGACGGCCACTCGGCCAGGAACTCCTCGATGCGCGCTCGCCCGTCGTCCGTGATGCGGTAGTACCGGCGCAGCCGCCCGTTGTGCTCGGCGGAGCGCGCCGTGATGCACCCGGCCTTCTCCAGGCGCTTGAGCAGCGGGTAGAGCGTCGACTCCGTGAGCCCCATGCTCGCCGGTACGTCCTTCACGATCTGGTAGCCGTAGGACTCCTCGCCGGAGACGGCCGCGAGCACGCAGGCCTCCAGGAAGCCGCGCTTCATCTGTGCCTCCATCCGCACACCTCCTCTCGTCATATACTATGCTATACACACTATACGATGCAAGGTATTAGACGTCAACTCTCATCGCGAAGATTCTCCGGCCCCTGCGCGCTGCGAACGTGATATCGCGGGGCGGTTGGCATTATGCATGAAACGTCAAGTAACGCTCTTTTGATCCACTTCCACTCGGCCCCATATGCCTTGTACAACACCCCCCCTTCAACCTTGGGTTCAAGGGAGCCGCTAGGCTGGGCGTGCCGGACGGTAAGGTCCTGGACGCGATGGTGGACTTCTCCGATGCCATAGGGGTCATGGGTCTACGCCGATGGAGGCCCACGCACGCGGCAGGGCTCGCCCGTCACCGCTGGTCGCCGGACGGTCCCCACGCCCCGCTCGCCAACGCGCAGGCGACAGCAGCAGTCCAGCGCTAGCTGGAGACGCCGGAATGCCCAGAAGATGCGTTTCCCATCACTGCGACAGAGCTTTTTGCAGGGGTGGCAATTTTTCCTAATATCGAGGTCAGCTTGGCTTCGGTAGCCACCTTGAGAGCATCGCCAATAGACTCTTCCTTTATGCGTTCGGCATAATCGTAGGCAATGCCCAACAATTCCAGTCCCGAGCAACAGGAGTACAATTGCTGCATTGTTGCCACCTGATGGGAGATGGAAGATGGACTGCGATGGCTACCCGCGCATTCCCATGCCGTTGATGTGCACTGCCTTTGTGCCGGGGCAGATTGACGCTGCGGTTGCAGGCATTTCCGACCCCGATTCGCACGCCATTGCCACGGCAGAAGCGCTGTACTTTCGCGGACAGGCCACCCTCGCCGCCAAGACGGCGCGCCCCTATCTTGACGCCACCGATCCCGCACTGCGCTATTCCGCATGCTTTATCTGCGGATATGCCAGCCTGTCGCTCAACCGTATCCCCGACGCCCGCCGGTGCCTTGCTGGCATCCTCGATATGCCAACCGACGAGGAGTCGCCCGCCGTCCACGCCACGCATATCCTGTTCGCCTCGGCCGCGAGCGTCCTGCTGCACTTGCCCTCCCCGTATTCTGCCGAAGAGTTTTATCCACTAGCGGCGCATCTGCCCGAAGGCCTGCGCCTGTTCGCCAGCTACGTGATGGCGCATGCCCTGTACCTGCGCGGCGAATATGGCCGCAGTCTGGGCATGGCGGAAAACGCCCTGATCATGAAACAGGGAAGCTATCCCATCTCGGAACTGTTCCTGCACCTGGCAGCTTCCATGGCATGCATGAGCCTCAAGGACATCGACGCCGCAAAGGCACACTTCGGAGCCGCTTGCAACATTGCGCGCCCCGACGGCCTTATCGAGCTCATTGGCGAGCACCACGGCCTTTTGCAGGGGCTCATCGAGGCATGCTTAAAATCGCAATACCCCGACGATTTCGCTCGCATCATCGAGATTACGTATCGATTCAGCTACGGCTGGCGGCGCATCCACAACCCCGATTCGGGCGAGGACGTGGCCGACGATTTAACGACCACGGAGTTCACCATGGCTATGCTCGCCTGCCGCGGATGGACCAACGCCGAAATCGCACGCCACATGGAAGTTTCGCCGGGCACCGTTAAAAACCGCCTATCAGGAGTGTATGCCAAACTTGGTATCGGAACTCGCGCCGAGCTGGTCGCCCACATGTTGCGCTAGCGGCCAGACTGCCCGGCGTATCGAAAGCGCTCCGGGGGCTGACGCTTTCGCGCGCTCAAATTGGACATTTTGGTCCCCGAACGGCACTACCGCCACGGGACACCTTCTCGCAAAATTGGATTATTTCCACCGATACCTGCGGGATGGGAGCCAAAGATGCTTGATCGCCGTTCGTTACTTGTTGCCGGAGCATCCTCGCTGGCGAGCATTATGTTGCCGCGCGTGCCGGGAAGCGCAAATGCCTTCATATTGCCGTTCGCGCCCACCGAAGTCTATGCCGACGAAGAAGACCCCTTCAGGGTGCTCGTGCTCTCGCGCACCATGTTTGGTGTGGTCGTGGTCGACGTCGCCAACAAGAATACGCCCATCACGGGTGCCCAGGTCACGCTCATATCGCGCTATGCCGCAGGCAAGCAGCTCACCGCCACGACCGATGACGAAGGCACGGCCATCTTTGAGGTCGCCCCTCTTTCAGAAGGCTACGTGGACGAGGCAACGCTTCTCGACGCGTACAACTTTAACGGCGGCATCTCCATTAGCATGGCAGGCTACCGCGATGTCGAGATTCCCCTTGCGCGTATCCAGGGCGGCACCGCTATTACCGCACCCACACGTCCGCTCTCCGATGGCGAGCCGTACTTTCGACAGCTCACGTTCGACGAATGGGACATCCAGTACGCTGAAGCCACGTTCATGGCATTGCCGAAGGACGACACGGCAAACGAGCAGCCCGATACGCACGCCTTTACCGTGCAGGCACATCTGCCACAGGGTGGACAGGCAACGCTGCGCATCAACAAAGTGACGCCTGCCGCGGGCAGCTCACCCGAAACCGTCACACAGATTGGCCAAGTCAAGGCCAACGCATCGGGCGCGGATAATCTGGCAACGTTCACACTCGAAGACAAGTTCCTCGATGCGGCATCGGGCCTTCTGGAAGAAGGGTGCAAGCTGCGCTTTGTCCTCGACTATCAGGGCAAAACCTACACGCTCTCCTCCCCCATGGCCGTTGTCACCGCGCCGGCCGCAAAGGCGGAATCAGGCTCGACCACCATCATTCCCACCACCATGGACCAAGAGATCACTCCGTTTGATTTCCCCGCGGCGTTTCCCGGTATCGGCGGCAATAAGTTCACGTGCTGGATGCCCACATTTCCCATTCTGTTCGATTTCTCGTTTGCTGGATACGTGCTGTTTGGCGGAGGGTACAAACCAGCTAGCTATATGAACGATTCGGGCAACCCTGATCCGGAATACTGGAAGAAATCGCCGCGCGAGTCGGGCGCCAAGCAGGCAAACCGCTACCTCGACGAGATGGAGGGGAAGTGGAATCAGTACAAGAGGATGAGTGCCGGTTCGGGCACCGATCCAAGAAACACCAAGCTCCTTCGCCACCATTGCACGCCGCTGTTCACGATGGATATCGCCACACAGCTGTACGGCTCGCTCGCCTACGATTGGGTGGGCAAAACCTGGGGTAACAACAACGACCCCGCATACGGCAATATTAAGGCCCTCTTCCAGGTAAGAACCGACCTCAATTGGACCGAGCAGTTTACCCTAGGACCGGTGCCATTTTTCCTAAACGTCAACCCCTGGGTGCTGGCAAAACTGGCGCTCGCCGTGGGTGCCCACACGCACGGCAGCGGCGCGGCGTTTTTTAAAAACATTTCGCTCGACTATTCAAACACGTCGGGCTCGTTCACCATCCAGATCGGGCTTGCCGTCACTTTTGGCGCCGGCGTTGCAGGCGTCGCTTCGTCTGCCGTGCGCGGCGCCGCATCCCTCACGCTGTTCATTGGGTACGAGAAGGCAGATGGACACCAGCTTCCGCGACTGCGCGTAGGTGCAGACGTCGATGTCGATGTGATACTCCAATTCGTAATGTTCAAGTGGACCACCAAGGCTTGGTCGGGGTCGTGGCCCACGCTCATCGATTCGTGGAATATGTCGGTGAACAATGGCGACCAGTATGTGCTCCAGCGCTCTGAGTTCGCATTGGGTGGAGATACGCCTTATACGCTGGATGCCTGCTTCGGCTCGGCCGGCAACATTGAGGCGGGCGGCGTGCCGCAATTTATCGCATCGGCCACCATCGTCACCAACGCCGAACTGCTCGCACGCGCCGAGGTTAAGGCCGCTGCCGTAAACGCCGCGCCTGTCGTGCGCGATTGGGATCGGGCGGTCACGCGCATTGAGCTCGAGGCGGATGCAGAAAGCGACGACACGGGACAGATCGAGCATTTCGTCCATGCACTGATAGAGAACGACGAAAACGCCGCGCCGATGTATGAGTACACCTACATCGGTCAGGCAACGAACACCGTTGCCGACCCGAACGCCGATTCTGCCGGCGTGTCGGAGGACGAGCGTGGCGGCATCAAGCCCTCGAGCGACAACGTGCTGTTTGCTGGCGTGCTCAGCGAAGCCCACATGAAGCTGGCAATGATTGCCGGCGTAGAATGCCTGTTCCGTATCGCCTCGGTGCGCTACGGCGACAATGGTCGCTCGCGCCTGGTGGTACACACAAAGGCAAACGGAACGTGGTCCGCTCCCACGCCTGTGGACTTTCCCCTTGGGTTTGGCGAGGGCGACGTGGAGCGCGACAGCATATACGATTACGACTTCGACGTAGTGGAATATACGGACGGAAGAGGAAACCAGGACGCTTACGTGCTGCTGGTCTCGGGCGAGCGCCCCGACGGCGACAACACCCTTTTCGATACGGCAAGCACAGCCGGCATACTGTCCGTTGTGCGCCTGCGCATAAGCAACGACGGAGTTCGCGTGATGTCGCACACGTCGTGGCGCAGCATCTCGCGCGGCCGCCTTCAGGAGGATGGCCACCATTGTCTGCAGTGTCCACGCATCACGGTGGGCAAGACGCTGGTCGACGGGCGCCTGTCGGGCGCTTACCTCCACCGCCGCGGAACCACCGCAGAAAAGGCGCTGGGCAATGAGGCAGAGGTTGCGCTGGAGTGCTTCACCCTGTGGTCGGATGATTTGGGCGACAGCCTCACGTTCCGTCAGGTCCTCCGCTTTCCGCAAGCGCCATCGAGCATCGAGCTGGGCGTACCCGAGAATATCAACGGCAAAATGGTGGTGCCCGTTGCATACGAAACTGCAAACGGTTGTGGCTGCGCATCGTATGCCGTGATCGGCCAGTCCATCGCGGGTTGGGGCGTTATGCCACCAGATGCCACAGTACCCCACGCGGTGCCGTGGCCACAACATTCGGGCTTTTTGGCAACCGTCAACGAGCAACTGCAGCATATTACTTGGACGCGAGGAGCATCGGCATTTGCAACGCAGCCCGTGGGTGCCGCAGGCTGTGGCCCGGCATCGTTTAGCATAAGCAACAACGGCAGGTGCGTGCTCTATGTAGAGAATACCGATGGCAAGGTAGGACAAACCTACGACGAAGAAGGCAACCCGGTAGCAGTGATGGGCAAGCACTTCCGCATCTTCGCCAGCACCTTGGCAGGCGATCTGTTCACGGAGCCATTCGTGATGTGCGAGCTGGACCATCCCGTCGATCAGATAACGACATTTTTGACGTCGGGAGGCATGCTCTCCGCGCTCGCCACGCACATTGTGAGCGCGGAGAAGAGCGAGGCAGAGCTGCACGGCATCGAAGTGCCCTTGGTGGCGTGTGCCACTCCGACGGGCGCGGTCGCTACTTCGGGCGCGGTGGTGCCCGGAGCAGCAGGCGAATCCTTTATGGTCACGGTGCGAAACGACGGCAACACCTTGCTGACCGCCGGCACGATCGATCTGTACCGAGAGGGCTCCAGCCAGCCGTTCTCCAGCGCATCCATCGGGTTCGGCGCGAACGCACGCATGGCTTCGATCTTTGATCCAGAGCTTGCCGAGGACGCTTCGGACAACGATATGGCACGCGTGAAATACGCGCTCGAGACGCTGGGCGCGCGTTTTGCAACGCACCCGCTGGTAGCCGACAACGGCAACGCCGTGCTGGCACCGGGTTGCACGGCACAGTTCCGCATGAGCTTCGCCATCCCCGAGAGTTGGGGCGACGAAGTGGGCAAACGCGTCACGCTGTATGCGAAGGCGCGTGACCTGGTAGCGCTCGATCCCGTAACGCTCGAGGAAATTCGACCGGGCGCAAACTCGGCGCTGGGTGCCGTACTGCATGAGCTTCATGTGCCTGACGCGGCATGCGAGCGCTCAGAAGTTCAGGTCGGCGTTTGCGGCAGCGCGGATACGACAGGACTTCACGACGCCCCGATGACGGTCGACGGCGATGGCGGCACGAGTGGAGGTGGCTCCGGCGGAAGCAGCTCCGGCAGCGGCAAAGACCACGGCAATAACAAGCGCTCCGGAAAAGCGGGCGCGCTTGCGGGCACGGGCGATGTCAACGCTCCCCTTACGGCAGCCGCTGCAGCACTCGCCGCG
>UROA01000106.1 GCA_900549355.1 uncultured Collinsella sp.
CCGCCACGCAGGGGGCGGCTGCCCCTTGGTGGCGCGAGCCTCGGCAAAGGCGGCGCGGATCTGGTCGAAGTCGTTGCCGTCGGCGAGCTCCACCACGTGGAACTTAAAGGCGCGGAACTTGTCGGCGAGCGGCATGGGGTCGTTGACCTCCTCGACGGGGCCGTCGATCTGCAGGCCGTTGTGGTCGACGATCACGCAGAGGTTATCGAGCTGCTGGTTGCCGGCAAACATGGCGGCCTCCCAGACCTGGCCCTCCTCGCTCTCGCCATCGCCCAGCAGGGCGTACGTGCGGTAAGTATCGCCCCAGGGCTTGGCGGCAACCGCCATGCCCACGGCGGCGGAAATGCCCTGGCCGAGCGAACCGGTGGACATGTCAACGCCCGGGGTGTCGTTCATGTTGGGATGGCCCTGCAGGTGACTGCCGATGTGGCGCAGCGTCTCGAGATCCTCCTTGGGGAAGAACCCACGCTCGGCGAGCACGGCGTACAGGCCCGGAGCGCAATGGCCCTTGGAGAGCACAAAACGATCGCGGTCGGCCTTGCGGGGATCGGCCGGGTCGACGTTCATTTCCTCAAAATACAGATAGGTCATGATATCGGCAGCGCCGAGCGAACCGCCCGGATGGCCGGACTTGGCAGCGTGCACGCCGGTGACGATGCCCTTCCTTACCTCGTTGGCAACCTTTTTGAGCTCTTCGTCGCTCATTGTGCCTTCCTTTCATCCTCATTAGACAAAATGCGCACGGCACCGAAGGTAATCCCAACACAGCCGCAATGCACGTACGTCATTTATTATGCTGGAAACTGATGGCTTTACCAGAGTTTTTATCATTATTTGAACAATTTAGCAGGCAGAACCGCTGATGAAACGGTTTATCAATGTGAACGTCTTTTGGATGGAACGCGGTCGCCCCTACGCGCTAATGTCCTTGAATCCCTCGCCGAAGGCTTCCGTAACGTCAGCGACCGTCACAATGGCGTGAGGATCGCGCTCGCGCACGATTGTCTTGAGGGTATTGAGCTCTCGACGGCTCACGATGACCATAATCACCGGCTTCTCGGCACCCGAATACATGCCAGTCGCCTTAAACTTGGTACAACCACGACCCAGGCCATACATGATATCGGCAGCGATATCAGGGAACTTGTCCGAGATGATGAGGACCATACGGCGTTTGTTGCCACCATCGACCACGGCATCGATCACGTAGCCGCTAATGACCATCGAAAGGCCTGCATATAGTGCGTTTTCGATTGAAAAGACCGGAGCCGACAGCGCGCATACGGCAACATCGATCGCCATGACGGTCGAGCCCACCGGCAGCGAGGTGTTACGCGAGATGATTTGGCCAATCGTGTCCGAGCCGCCGGTGTTGGCGCCGGCGCGCAACACCATGCCGTAACCGATGCCCGTAATAATGCCGCCCCACATAGCGGGAAGCATCAGGTCCGCATCCGCCAGAGGTGCTACAAACGGGGCGAACAGATCGGTAAAGAAGCCCAGAAGCACAAAGCCCGTCGCGGTCTGCACCACGTAGAACATGCCGCCCTCGCGCATAACGACCAGCAGCAGCAAGGCATTCATCACGATGGTCTGGATACCGACGGGAAGCGACACGCCTCGCACCGCGCCGACCGCCTGGATAATAGTCGCAAGGCCCGTAACGCCACCGGCGGCAAGACCGTTGGGAATCAAAAACAGGTCGGTCGCGATGGCGGCCAAGGCACACCCCAACATGATCTGGGGCAGGTCGTGAAAGAAGTTCATCGAAAGAATGCGCTTGATGTCCAGACGATATGCCATGCTGCCTCCCTCAAAAAAGCGCACCCAAACGGATGCGCTTTGAACTTCTTCTTGTATTCGATTCTACCGATTCGCCGGACAAAAACCACCCCTGCGCAGGGTTTGTTCTGGATACAAACCCGTCCAACCGTTGGACTTGGCATCGGCTTGAAGCCACGATGTTTTAGACCTCCGAGCCTTCTGCATCGGCGTTGCCGGTCGCCCAGCGATGATAGCCAATAACAAACGGGTCCAGGTCGCCATCGTCAAGAACTGCCTCGACATTGCTGGTCTCCACGCCCGTGCGTAGGTCCTTAACCATCTGATACGGGTAGAGCACGTAGCTGCGAATCTGGTTGCCAAAACCGATCGTGGTCTTGGGTCCACGAATCTCATCGAGCGCCTCGGCACGCTTCTCGAGCTCAATCTCGTACAGGCGAGCCTTGAGGATCTGCATGCACGCGGCCTTGTTCTGGATCTGGCTGCGCTCGTTTTGGCAGGTGACCACAATGCCGCTGGGGAAATGCGTCACGCGCACGGCGGAGTCGGTAGTGTTAACGCCCTGACCGCCCGGGCCGCTCGCGTGGTACACGTCCACGCGGATGTCGTCGGGACAGATCTCGATGTCGATATCATCGGGCAGCACGGGGATGACCTCGACGCCGGCAAACGTGGTCTGGCGGCGCTTCTTGTCGTCGGTGGGGCTAATGCGAACCAAGCGGTGAACGCCGGCCTCGGCGCGCAGCATGCCAAATGCGTCCTTGCCCTCGACGGTAAAGGTCGCGCGGTCGATGCCGATGACCTCGGCCGCGGGACAGTCGTTAATGCTGACCTTCCAGCCGCGACGCTGGCAGTACTTCATGTACATCTTAAAGAGCATGAAGGTCCAGTCCTGGGCCTCCAGACCACCCTGTCCGGGCTTGATGGTCACAATGGCATCGCCGTGATCGAACTCACCGGTAAACCAGCTCGAAAGCTCAAGCTCATCGATGGCACGGGCCAGGCGCTCAGCCGTGGCTGCAGCCTCCTCGCGAAGGGTGGCGGCGTCGGGGTCATCCCCCATCTCCTCGGCAAGCTCCAGCGCGGCGCGGGCATCGGAAAGCTCGCCGCGCGCGGTGTCCACGGCAGCGATATCTTCCTTGGTACGCGCGATCTCCTCCATGGTGGCACGGGCGGCGTCGGCGTCATCCCAAAAGCCAGGGGCAACACTTTTGGCCTCGAGCTCGGTCACGCGCGTGCGCTTTTCGTCCAAATGGAGATACGACTCGACCTCGCCGAGCCGGTCCGCAAACGCGTCCAGCTCGGCGGGCGTTACCTCTAAAGCCTCAGCCATTAACGATTCCTGCCGTGGCAGTACTTAAACTTCTTGCCGCTACCGCAGGGGCACGGGTCGTTGCGGCCCACGTTGACGTACGGATCGTCGCTCTCGGACTTGCGATAGGTGGTCACCTTGCCACCGTTGTTGACGGCAGCCGGACCACCCTGGACAGCCGTGCGGGCCTGCACCTGCGCTTGCTTGCGCAGCACCGAGTCGCCGTTGTCACCATCGACCTCGGCAGGACCGGAGAAGCGCGCACCCTCGAGCGAGGGCTCCTCCTTGTGCTCCACGGCACGCGGGGCTGCCTTGATCTCGATGCGCAAAACCGTGCGCAGGTAATCCTCGTACATGGTATCGACGAGTATCTGGAACGCGCCGTAGGCCTCGGTCTTGTACTCAACCAGCGGGTCGCGCTGGCCAAAGCCGCGCAGGCCGATGCCGGTCTTGAGGTAGTCCATCTCCTGCAGGTAGTTCATCCAGCGGGTATCGATGACGCGCAGCATGACCTGGGTGTTGAGCTCGCGCATCAGGTCCTCGCCCAAGCGCTCGGCCTTCATGTTGTAGCACTTCTCAACATAGGCCAAGACATCGGCAGCCAGGGCTTCAAAGTCCTCGTCGGGGAACTGAGGGGTATCGATATGCCCGGTCAGCTCGACGACCCACTTGCGCAGGCCCTCCAGGTCGCGCTCACCATCGTGGCTGTCCTTGGTGCAGAACTCCTGCACGCAACGGTAGACGGTATCGTGCATGACCTCGGTGATGTGGTCGGTCAGGTCCTTGCCGTCCAGAATCTTATTGCGCTCGGCGTAGATGACCTGGCGCTGCTTGTTCATAACGTCGTCGTACTCAAGGACGCTCTTACGCATGGAGAAGTTGATGCTCTCGACCTTGTGCTGGGCGCTCTCGACGGCCTTGGAGATGATCTTATGCTGGATGGGCATGTCGTCACCCATGTCGGCCGTGACCATCATCTTGGAGACGCGGTCCATCTTGTCGCCGCCGAACAGGCGCATGAGGTCGTCCTCGAGCGACAGGTAGAACTGGGTCTCGCCCGGATCGCCCTGACGGCCGGAGCGGCCGCGCAGCTGGTTGTCGATACGACGGGACTCATGGCGCTCGGTGCCAATAACGGTCAGGCCGCCGGCGGCAAGCACGCGCTCGCGCTCGGCCTTGCAAGTCTCCTTGGCCTCGGCGTTAAACTGCTCGAGCTGCTCGGGCGTCACGTCCTCCATGGTCAGGCCCTCGTACTCAAGGCGCTCGCGCACCAGCTCGTCGGGGTTGCCGCCCAGCAGGATGTCGGTACCACGACCGGCCATGTTAGTAGCGATGGTCACGGCGCCGTAGCGTCCGGCCTGGGCAACGATATGAGCCTCGCGCTCGTGATGCTTGGCGTTGAGGACCTCGTGTGCGATGCCGCGCTTGGTAAGGGCGGCGGACAGCTTCTCGGAGCTTTCGATGGAGACGGTGCCCACCAGGACCGGTTGGCCCTTGGCGTGACGACGCTCAACGTCGTCGGCAACGGCGTTGTACTTGGCCTGAATGGTGCGGTAGACCAGGTCCTCGTGGTCAACACGCTGCACGGGCTTGTTGGAGGGGATGACCTCGACGGGCAGCTTGTAGATCTCGCGGAACTCGGCATCCTCGGTAAGTGCTGTGCCGGTCATACCGGAGAGCTTGTCATACAGACGGAAGTAGTTCTGCAGGGTGATGGTGGCCAGGGTCTGGTTCTCCTCGCGTACGAGCACGCCCTCTTTGGCCTCGATGGCCTGGTGCAGGCCCTCGGAGTAACGGCGGCCTTCCATAATGCGGCCGGTGAACTCGTCGACGATCTTGACCTCGCCGTTGGTGACCACGTATTGCTTATCGCGGTGGAACATGTACTGTGCCTTCAGCGCCTGCTGCAGGTGGTTGACCAGCTGGCCGGAGAGATCGGCATAGATGTCATCGATACCCAGGCGGCGCTCGATTTTCTTAAGGC
This sequence comes from uncultured Collinsella sp., assembly GCA_900549355.1. Taxonomy (GTDB): domain Bacteria; phylum Actinomycetota; class Coriobacteriia; order Coriobacteriales; family Coriobacteriaceae; genus Collinsella. The sequence continues at coordinate 5,079 of UROA01000106.1, forward strand.
CGCGCTCGGTGGCGGCAATGGTGTGCTTGGCCTCGTCCATGACATAGTCGCCCGTGGGCTCGACGTCCTCGGTGGCGGTGAGCATGTCGTGCGACACGTCCTCACCGCGCTCCAGGCCGCGCACGGCGCGCGCGAACTCCTTGTAGGTGCTGGCGGACTTAGTGCCGGCGCCCGAGATAATGAGCGGCGTCCTGGCCTCATCGATCAGGATGGAGTCGACCTCGTCGACGATGGCGTAGTTGTGACCGCGCTGCACGCGCTGCTCGGGACGGGTGACCATGTTGTCGCGCAGGTAATCAAAGCCGAACTCGGAGTTGGTGCCGTAAGTGACGTCGGCCTGGTAGGCCGGACGCTTGAGCTCGAGCGGCATGTTGTTCTGGAGCAGACCGACGGTCATGCCCAGGTACTTGTAGATGCGGCCCATCCACTCGGAGTCGCGCTTTGCCAGGTAATCGTTGACGGTAACGACATGCACGCCCTTGCCGGCGATAGCGTTGAGGTAGCCGGCCAAGGTGGAGACGAGCGTCTTACCCTCGCCGGTCTTCATCTCGGCAATATGACCCTCATGAAGCGCCATGGCGCCGATGAGCTGTACGTCAAAGTGGCGCATGCCCGTGATACGCTTGGAAGCCTCGCGCACGGTGGCAAAGGCCTCGGGAAGCATGTCGTCGAGCGACTCGCCGTTGGCGTAACGCTCGCGGAACTTATCGGTCTGGGCGCGGAGTTCCTCCTCGGTCATCTTCTCAAACTGGGGCTCAAGACCGTTGATCTGGTCGACGATCTTGTAGTAGCGCTTAAGGTCCTTATCGGATCCAAAGGACAGCAGCTTTGACATGAATCCCATGTGGTTTTCCTTTTTGGCCATCGCCCACGCCGTGCAGCTGCGGGCGAGTTAAACACAGATGATTGTACTTTAGCCAAACAAGGCGCGGCCTATACGGTCGACCTCGACCGCCACGTAATAACTACGACCCGACCGACCTGCCAAAAAGGGACTGGTTTATTTTGGCAGGTTTTATCTGGGAAAACGCCGTCACTCTGCCATTTGGTGCAAACCAACCCGTCCCCTTCGCACCAATCTGGTGCAATGGGAACGGGTTAGCCTGCACCAATAAAAAGAAAAGGGCCGCGCACCCAAATGGATACGCGGCCCTTTAGCCATGAATGCGAGTGTTTGCTCAGCGAGCTATTTACTCAGCAGCCTCGGTGGTCTCGGCCTCGGCAGCGGCCCCCTCGACGGGGGCCTCCGCGGGGGGCCCGGCAGGTCGAGCT
>UROA01000107.1 GCA_900549355.1 uncultured Collinsella sp.
GCGCTCGGCGGGCTCGAGGCGCTCGAGCATGGTGATGCCGTTCAGGTGGTCGATCTCGTGCTGCAGGCACACGCAGAACAGGTCGCCCGAGGCCTCATAGCGAATCAGGTTGGCGTCCAGGTCATACGCCTCGACGACAACATGGTCGGGGCGCTCAATCTCGCAGCTAATGCCGGGGATGGACAGGCAGCCCTCGCTAAACGGCACCAAATGGTCGCTCTGCTCAACAATGACAGGGTTGATGAGCACGTACGGGTCATAGTCGTTCTTGTCACTGTAGTCGCAGTCGATGGTGACGAGCTGGATGAGCTCGCCGATCTGCGGAGCAGCCAGGCCGCAGCCGCCGCTCTCGAACATCATCTTCTTCATCTTCTCGGCAAGTGCCTCGATCGCCGGGGTGATCTCCTCGATGACGGCGCACTCCTGGCGCAAACGAGGGTCGGGCGACAGTACGATTCCGTTGGCTTCCATGGCCATCCTTTCGGGTTGCTACATCAAATCATAGGCGTCGACGTCAACGCTCACGCTCACGCCGCGCACGGAGCCCACCTCTTTGAGGCAGGCGTCGATATCATCAGAGACATGGTACCCCACGGGCGACTTCACAAGCAGGTGGAAGCGATAACGGTCTTTGGCTCTCTCGATTACACACGAAGCCGGGCCCAGCACCTGCGGCACTGCGCTGCCCGCCCGCAAAAAGTTGGGAGCGGCGGCATGCCAGCGGCGCTTGAGCAGCTTTGCAATGCGCCCGATGTAGTCTTGCGCGTAATCCGCGTTCGCGGACCACACCAAAATGTTAACCAGGCGCACGAAGGGCGGATACAGCGCGTCGCGGCGCTGGTCCAGGTCGTAGTCGGTAAAGATCGAACGGTCGTGCTCGGCGACGGCGCGAATGACCGGGTCCTCGGGAAGATAGGTCTGGATGATGACCTCACCGGGGCGATCGCCGCGACCGGCGCGGCCCGCGACCTGTTCCAGCAAATCGTAGGCGCGCTCCCCCGCTCTAAAATCGGGCAGCTTTAACGCAAAGTCGGCATTTACCACGCCCACAAGCGTGACCTCGGGAAAGTCGAGGCCCTTGGCGATCATCTGGGTACCCAGCAGCACCGCACAATCGGCGGCATCAAACTGCTCGAGCAACTTTTTATGCGCGTCCTTGCCACGCGTGGAATCGGCGTCCATGCGAATGATGGCGACGTCCTCGGGAAGCATCTGGTGCAGCGCGTCCTCAATCTGCTGCGTGCCCAGGCCCATTTTTGCCAGATAACGACTGCCGCATTTGGGACAGCGGCTCGTGGGCGCCGGATAGGGTTGCACGCGCCAGGACGAACCGCAGGTATGGCATTGCAACGTGTGCGTGCGCTCGTGATACGTGAGCGCGGTGGAGCAGTGGTTGCAGGTGGGAACGCAGCCGCACTCGCGGCACATCAAAAACGGCGCAAAACCGCGACGGTTGTGCAGCAGCACGGCCTTCTCGCGGCGCTCGACCACTCGTTCCAAGCCTTCCATAAGCGGTTTTGAGAACATAGAGCGGCTGCCGTGCGAAAATTCGCGGCGCAGGTCGGCAATGCGGACCGTGGGCAGCACGGCGTGTCCCGGGCGCTCGGGCATCTCGACACGTGTCCAGGTGGTACTGTTGTACATGCCGCGGCGGCAGCGGTCGAGGGCCTCTGCGGAAGGCGTGGCCGAGCCCAGCACGAGTGGGCAGCGATAGCGGCGCGCCATCTCGGCCGCCACCTCACGCGCATGGTAGCGCGGGCTGGAACCCTGCTTATAGCTGGTCTCGTGCTCCTCGTCGATGATGATGAGGCCCAGATCGCTGAGCGGGCAGAAGAGCGCCGATCGCGCGCCCACGACCACGCTCGCGGCGCCGCTGGCAACCATGTCCCACTGGTCCAGACGCTCGCCGGCCGAAAGACGCGAGTGGAAGACCGCGACCGTCTCACCAAAACGCGAGCGGAAGCGGCCGACGGTTTGGGCCGTCAGCGATATCTCCGGTACAAGCACGCAGGCAGAACGACCGGCCGCGAGCACGCGCTCGATGGCGGAGAGGTACACCTCGGTTTTGCCGGAGCCGGTGACACCGTCGACCACCACCACGTCGCCATGAGCGTCCAGACGGGCGCGCTCAATCTGCGCGAGTGCCTGTTGCTGGCCGTTCGTGAGCGCGACTGGTGCCTTACCGCTTGCCGAGGACAGCGTGGTCTGCTCGCTGCAGCCACGCCAGGCGCGACGCTCCTCCACCACGACGACACCACGTTTTTCGAGCGCCTTGATGGTCGCCGACATGCTGTTGTAGAGCAGGTTGAGATCGCGCGTCGTGACCGGGCCGCACTGGAGCGCCTCGATGAGCTGACGCTGGCGGACCGCGGTCTTGGGCGGCGTGTAGTCGAAACCCTCGGGCGTGAGCATGACCCAGCGATTTTGGATAGGCTTGACGGCGGGACGTTCAACCGTCCACACGCCGTCGTCGCCTTTGACCACGCGCGGGCTTCCACCCGGGGGCAAGAACAGGCGCAGGCACTCGGAAAGCGTCGCGACATACTCGCGGCTCATCCAGCGTGCGATACGGGCAGCCTCGACAGTAAAGAGCGGTTTGCTGAGGATAGCCTCGATGGGCTTGATGCGTGCGGGGTCGAGGGCGATGTTGCCTTGTAGGTCGCCCAGCTCAGGCGCAATGTCGACAATATAGCCCGCGGCGGCACGGTTACCAAAGTGAACCAGGACCGTTGATCCGATCTGCGCTTCGCTAGCAAGGGGTTGAGGAATGCCATAGGCAAACGGCTCGGACAGCGCACGCGTCGGGATGTCGAGAACCACGCTCGCATAGGCGGCGATGGGCTCAGGTGCGGGCTCGGGCTGCGCCGGGGCGGCGGCAGGAGCCGCGGACTTCGGAACCTCCTCCGGTTCTGGCGAACCAAACAGCGAAAGTTGCTCGGCCATGGCCCCAGCACCTCCTATCCCATACGTCTACAGAAACAAGAGCCCCGCTCGGGTGAACGGGGCTCGGATACATACGTTTGCACAGCGATTACAGCGCCATCGTGCGGGCGCGGTCGATGCGCGCCAGGCAGTCGTCGCGACCGACGAGCGCCATGGTCTCGCCCAGCGGAGGGCTCACCATGTTGCCACAGACGGCGACGCGCACGGCCTGGAACACCACGCGCTTCTTAAGGTCCATCTGCTCGGGCAGCGGCTCAAGCGCGGCGTCGATGTTGGCAGCCGTCCACTCGGTAACACCCTCGAGCGCGGCCTTGGCGGCATCCAGAATGGCACCCATGCCCTCCTTGGCCAGGCCCTTGTTAACGGACTTCTCGTCATACTCGAGCGTCTCGGCCGTAGCGAAGATGGGAGCGGCGACGGTCACGGCGTCGGCCGGCATCTTGGTGCGCGGCTTGACGATGGCGGCAAGCGCGTCGATCCAATCCTCGCCGTACTCGACATTACCCTCGATGAGACCCGCCTCGTGCAGCTCGGGAACCATGATCTCGTCGGCAAACTGAGCATCGGACATGCCATTGATGTACTCGGCGTTGACCCAGTCGAGCTTCTTGGGGTCGAAGGTCGCCGGGTTCTTGGAGATGCGGTCGAGCGAGAACTTGCTGGCCAGGACATCGCGCGGGATGATCGTGGTCTCACCGTCGAGCGACCAGCCGAGCAGCGCCAGATAGTTGACGAAGGCGTCGGGCAGGTAACCGGCGTCGCGGTACTCCTCCACCGAGGTGGCGCCGTGGCGCTTGGAGAGCTTCTTGCCGTCGGCGCCCAGGATCATGGAGATGTGGGCGAACGTAGGCACGGGAGCGCCGAGGGCCTCGTACACCATGACCTGACGCGGGGTGTTGGACAGGTGGTCGTCGCCACGGATGACATGGGTGATCTTCATCATGGCGTCGTCGACGACGGTCGCAAAGTTATACGTGGGCGTGCCGTCAGAGCGGAAGATGACAAAGTCGTCGAGCTCCTTGGCATCGAAGGTCACCTCGCCGTGGACGGCATCGTAGATAACGACGTCGCCGCGGTCCTCGGGCACCTTGATGCGAAGGACGTAGGACTCGCCGGCCTCGATGCGACGGCGGGCCTCCTCGGGATCAAGATTGCGGCAACGGCGCTGATAGCCCTGGAAGGGGTCCTTGCGCTCCTGCGCGGCCTTGCGGTCGGCGTCGAGCTGCTCCTTGGTGCAGAAGCAGGGATAGGCCTTGCCCTCGTCCCAAAGCTTCTGGGCGGCCTGCTTGTACAGGTCCAGGCGCTCGGTCTGGGCGTAGGGACCAAAATCGCCGCCCACCTCGGGACCCTCGTCCCAGTCCAGGCCCAGCCAACGCATGGCGCGCAGGATGATCTGCGTGTTCTCGTCGGTAGAGCGGGTGGGGTCGGTGTCGTCGATGCGCAGGATGAACGTGCCGCCGTTAGCACGGGCGAAAGCCCAGTTATAGATAGCGGTGCGGGCGCCGCCAATGTGCAGCTTGCCCGTCGGTGAGGGTGCAAAGCGGACGCGAACGTCTGATGCCATGGAAATCTCCTCGATTGCAGGATGGATGTCTAACCGCACCAGTATAAAGCATCAAAGCAACCTCCGCACAAAGGGCACCGACCTACTCATTGGGGACAGACTTAAATGACCAGTCGTTGGAGACGTTCTTAGTTTAAGGCTGGTTTTAAGGCTGGTCATTTATGTCTGTCCCCAATGAGTAGGTGCGGAAAGGGTGTGAATGTTTGATTTACGCGCTATGATGTGCCCTTGCATAGAGAGCCCGGCGGAATGGTAACGGTCGCCGGGACACGTTTTTGAAAGGACAATCATGTCAGAAGAACTTCGTTCCATCCCGCCCCAACACGGATCCTTTGTTTTTACGTCGGAGTCGGTGACCGAAGGTCATCCCGATAAGATCGCTGACCAGATCAGCGACGCCGTCCTCGACGCAATCCTCGCCAAAGAAATAGAGCTCCAGGAGCAGGGCTACATCGCCCCCAACGGCGTGCCTGCCAACGTGGAGAACGTCCGCTGCGCCTGCGAGACCCTCGTGACCACCGGCACCGTCATCGTCGCCGGCGAGATCCGCACCCAGGCCTACGTCGACGTACAGGAAATCGCCCGCGGCGTTATCCGCCGCATCGGCTACAACCGTGCCAAGTTCGGTTTTGACTGCGACACCTGCGGCGTCATGAGCCTCATCCACGAGCAGTCGCCCGATATCGCCCAAGGCGTTGACGAGTCTTTCGAGACCCAGACCGGCGCTACCACCGACCCGATCGACCTGATCGGTGCCGGCGACCAGGGCATGATGTTCGGATATGCCTCCAACGAGACCAAGACCCTCATGCCCATGCCGCACTACCTGGCAAGCCGCCTGGCCGAGCGCCTGGCCGCCGTGCGCCACGACGGTACCCTGCCCTATCTGCGTCCCGACGGCAAGACCCAGGTCACCGTGCGCTACGAGGAAGGCAAGCCCGTCGAGGTCACGACCATCGTCATCTCCACGCAGCACGCTGCCGAGATCGAGGACATGGGCAAGATCAAGGACGACCTCATCGAGCACGTCATCACTCCCGTCATGGCCGCCGAGAACATGCCGTGGGACAACGCCGACATCTATGTGAACCCCACCGGTCGCTTTGTCGTGGGCGGCCCCATGGGCGACACGGGCCTCACCGGCCGTAAGATCATCGTCGACACCTACGGCGGTTACGGCCGTCACGGCGGCGGCGCCTTTAGCGGCAAGGACTGCACCAAGGTCGACCGCTCCGCCGCATACGCCGCGCGCTGGGTCGCCAAGAACGTGGTGGCCGCCGGCCTGGCCGACCGCTGCGAGGTCGAGCTGGCCTACGCCATCGGCGTGTCCAAGCCGTTGTCTATCATGGTCGACACCTTCGGTACCGCGCATGTTACCGAGGACAAGATCGTTGACGCCGTCGAGAAGACCTTCGACCTGCGCCCGGGCGCCATCATCCGCGACCTGGACCTGCGTCGACCGATCTTTGAGAAGACGGCAGCCTACGGCCACTTTGGCCGCGAAGACGCCGACTTCACCTGGGAGAAGACCGATCGAGTCGAAGAACTCAAAGCAGCCTGCGGCCTGTAAGCTAACGGCAAAAGCTGCAACCACACATCGATGCACCAAAAGAAGTACCGGCCCCAACCGGTACTTCTTTTTTTGTAAACGGTGGTGAAGCAGTTTCGATATGCAAGGTAAGCCATGTTATCAAAGGCAGGATACCGGAAGCTATTCATAAGCCAGTGAAT
>UROA01000108.1 GCA_900549355.1 uncultured Collinsella sp.
CATACATCGCCATGGTGAGGAAGGTGGTGTTCAGGTACGGGCGGCAGGGCAGGCCAAAGCTGATGTTCGATACGCCGAGTGCGCACTTGACGCCCAGACGCTCCTTGCACAGAGACATGGCACGTAGAATCTGCTCAGCCTGGCGCTGGTTGGTCGAGGCGGTCATGACCAGGCAGTCGATGAGGATACGGTCTGGGCCGATGCCGTAACGGGCGGCTTCGGCCACGATGCGCTCGGCGATGGCGAAGCGAGCCTCGGCGGTATCGGGGATGCCGCCTTCGTCGAGCGTGAGGCCGACGACGTTGGCGCCGTAGTGGGCGACCAGCGGAAAGATCTCATCCATGATCTGCTGCTTGCCGTTGACCGAGTTGATGATGGGCTTGCCGGCGTAGCGGCGCACGGCGGCCTCGACGGCGGCAGGGTCGGTGGAGTCGATCTGCAGCGGCAGCAGCGTGGAGCCTTGGAGCTGCTCGGTCGCTTGCTGGATGACCTTGACCTCGTCGATCTCGGGCAGGCCCACGTTGACGTCCAGGATGTCGGCGCCCTGCTCCTGCTGGCTGATGCCCTGGCTCACGACGTAGTCCAGGTCGCCGTCGCGTAGGGCCTGCTGCAGGCGCTTTTTGCCGGTGGGATTGATGCGCTCGCCGATGACGGCAATCTTGTGGCCGTCGCAGGGGAGGTCCACGACCGTCTGGGCGCTCGTGACCGACATACTGGGCTTGCGGTGGCGCGGGCTGGGCGTGTGGTTGTCGATAAGCGTGCGTAGAGCCGCCATGTGCGCCGGCGTGGTGCCGCAGCAACCGCCCACGACGCTCACGCCGTCCTCAATCATGCCGGCGACGGCCTCGGCGTATTCGGGTGCCTGGATATCAAAGACGGTATTGCCGTCATCGTCCACGCGGGGCAGTCCCGCATTGGCCTGCACCATAACGGGTTTGTCGGTGACGGTGAGCATACGTGCAGCGAGCCCTCGGAGCTCGGCCGGGCCCTGGCTACAGTTGATGCCCAGGACGTCGGCACCGATGGCGTCGAGGGTGATGGCGGCGACCTCGGGGCTCGTGCCCAAGAAGGTGCGGCCGTCTTCCTCAAAGGTCATGGTGGCAAAGACGGGCAAGTCGGAGTTCTCGCGGCAGGCGAGGACTGCCGCCTTGATCTCGGCCAGGTCGGTCATAGTCTCGATAATAAAGAGGTCCACACCCGCGGCGACGCCGGCGCGCACCTCCTCGGCAAAGAGGTCGTAGGCCTCGTCAAAGCTGAGGGTGCCCAGGGGGCGCAGCAGGGCGCCGATGGGGCCGATGTCGCCGGCGACGTAGCGGGCGCCGGCCTCGCGGGCGCAGGTGACTGCCGCGGCAAAGACGTCTGCCACGGTGGCGGCGCCGTCGAGCTTGTGGGCGTTGGCGCCAAAGGTGTTGGCGGTGATCACGTCACAGCCGGCCTCGACGTACTGACGCTGAATATCGGTAATGACCTGGGGCTCCTCAAAGTTGAGCAACTCGGGCAGGGCGCCTGCCTTCATGCCGGCGGCCTGCAACATGGTGCCCATGCCGCCGTCAAACAGCAGGTGCCCGGTGCCCTCGATGGCGGCACGCAGGCGATCGTCCTTAATGCGAAGGTCATCGATCGTGCGCGTTTTGTACGCGGCACCGTTGCAGCGCGCAGCATTGACGGGTGCCGCCAGCGCGGCACCGTCCAGATCATGAGTGATAAGCGGAGTAAACATCGATGGCTCCTAATGGCTGGAATAGCAGGTGGTGTGGGCGGCGCGGAAGCGGCAGTGCTCACGCATGCGGCAGATATTGCAGGTGGGGCGGCTCTGGGCGTCGTGGACTTCGCCGTCGAACAGACCGATCACCGCGGTCACGCTCTTGGTGGGCATGAGCAGGCTGGTGGGGGTGACGGTAAGTCCAATGAGGCGCGTGGCGTTGAGTGCATCCACGATCGAGCGCTGGGCCGTAAGCGGGCAGTCGCCATAACCGGGACTGAAGCGCCAGTTACCGGCGAGTCCGTGTGCAGCGGCCGCAGCCTGGCCCTGCTGGTCCATCTGCTCGACGGCGGCTTCTACATAGGCAGAGCATGCGGCGTCGAGCACGGCGCCTTCCAGGGGTTGCTGGGTTCCGGTGGTTCGCAGACGGCGTTCGGCAGACATCCCGAGGGTACATGCCATGAGCGCCGCCAGGCGGGCGTCCTTAAGGTGGCGATAGATATCACGACCCCGCAGCTCAACATTGGTGCCAACCAAGCGGATGCAGGGCTCGCCCTGCTCGCCAACGCCCGTGGCATCGACGGCAAACACGCGTCGCACGCCGCGGGGCTCAATGTCCAGCTCCAGACGCTCAACGACAAGCTCAATACGCTGCGACAGCTCTGGCTCAATCTGCTGGCCGCCGTAGCCCAGGTAGCGCAGCATCTCGGCACGGTCGACACGAGGGTGGTGGACAGCGTCGATACGATAAAGCGCCGGCGACGCAAGGTCGGCCGGCACTTCAACAACGGTTATATCGGCGTGCGGTTTTTCCATTACCCCAGGCGCTCCATAATGGTCGCGGCGATTGCAGGACGGTTCATAGTGTACAGGTGCAGACCGTCGGCACCGTGCTCCTTAAGGTCGCAAAGCTGACGAGCAGCATAATCTACACCGGCCGCCTGCAGGCTCTCGGGGTCGTTCTCGTACTTGGCGAGAATCTTGATGACGGGGGAGGGCAGCGACGCACCGCACATAAAGACCATGCGGCTGATCTGCGACTTGCCCATAAACGGCATGATGCCCGCGGTAATGGGCACGGTGATGCCGGCCTTGTCGGCAAGCTCGCGAAAACGGTAAAAGCACTCGTTATCAAAGAAGAGCTGCGTCACAAAGAAGCTCGCGCCGGCGTCCTGTTTTTGCTTGAGGTGCTCGACCGAGAGGTTGAGATCCTCGCAGGCAATGTGGCCCTCGGGGTAGGCTGCGGCACCCACGCAAAAGCCGGCGTCGACGAGCTCGGGGATAAGGTCGCGGGCGTAGGCGTAGTCCGAGGCGGGCTTGTCGTCCTCGGTCGCGCCAGCGGGAAGATCACCGCGCAGGGCCAGGATGTTTTCAGCGTCGGCGGTGCGATACTCGTCGATCTTGGCGGCGATGTCGGCGTGGGTGCGGCCCACGCAGGTGAGGTGCGCTACCGAGGGCGTATCGAATTCGCTCGAAATCATATGCGCGATGGGGGCGGTGGTGGCACCGTTACCCGAGCCGCCGGCTGAGCAGGTGACCGAGACAAAGCTCGGCGAAAGCTTGCACAGATTGCCTGCCACTTTGCGAGCCGTGTCGAGGGTCAGCTCGCCCTTGGGCGGGAACATCTCAAACGAAACGGGTACGGTGCCCTGGGATGCTGCCTGCTTAAAAAGCTCGTCGACGCGCATATCGTGCTCCTTTGGATACGTAATAGTGCGATGTGTTGTAAGGATTCTACAGCACCACTGTGCCACGATGGAGTTTCACTCGCTATTTGGGGATACCAATCGAAAATGCTTCGCTATCGGCATTTCCTATAACAGTGCGGTCAATGTAGGATGGGGCTATATCGAATGGTATCTGATACGAAATACCAGTTAATAAAGCCCCGTCCCAAATTGACTACCCTTAAACCATGGGGAGAGGTCTGCAATTTATGCAGTTGATTGGCTGTTGAGGGTGGCAACGCCGCCTCGATAGGGTAACCTCATTGATTGGTTTCGCGACAGCAACATAACGGTAATGTCGCGGAAACACGGCGAGTCTAAGCTATGACTCGTTCGTTAGTAATCAACACCGCTTCTCACGCGGTGCCGATACGAAGGGAGTTCCGTATGGCCGAACTTACTGACCGCTTCGGGACCATGGTGTTCTCTGAGGAAGTCATGAAGGACTACCTCCCCAAGGACATTTGGAAGCGCCTTGCTGCAACCCTCGAGGGCGGTGAGCCGCTCGACCTGGATGTGGCCAACGCCGTTGCCCATGCCATGAAGGTCTGGGCCATCTCCAAGGGCGCGACGCACTACGCGCACTGGTTCCAGCCGCTTTCGGGCATTACTTCCGAGAAGCACGACAGCTTCCTCGAGCCCAACCACGACGGCACCGCCATTACCAAGTTTACGGGCAAGAACCTCATCCAGGGCGAGCCCGATGCCTCCAGCTTCCCCAACGGCGGCCTGCGTGCTACCTTCGAGGCCCGTGGCTACACCGCTTGGGACCCCACTAGCCCCGCCTTTATCAAGGACGATGTCCTGTGCATCCCCACGGCTTTCTGCTCCTACACGGGCGAGGCCCTGGACAAGAAGACCCCGCTGCTGCGTTCCATGACCGCGCTCTCGCGTGAGTCTAAGCGCGTTTTGGCGCTGTTCGGTAAGACCCCCAAGAAGGTCGTTCCTTCCGTGGGCGACGAGCAGGAGTACTTCCTGATCAAGAAGGACGCTTACCGCAAGCGCAAGGACCTGGTCATTACCGGCCGCACCCTCTTTGGTGCTGCTCCATGCAAGGGTCAGGAGCTCGAGGAGCACTACTTTGGCGCTATCCGCCCCACCGTCTCGGCCTACATGAAGGACTTGGACGATGAGCTGTGGGCGCTCGGCATTCCCGCCAAGACCAAGCACAACGAGGTTGCTCCCTGCCAGCATGAGCTCGCCCCCGTCTATGGCGAAGTCAACGAGGCCATCGACCAGAACCTGGTCATGATGGAGAAAATGAAGCTCATCGCCTCCCGCCACGACTTGGTTTGCCTGCTGCACGAGAAACCCTTCGAGGGCATCAACGGTTCGGGCAAGCACAACAACTGGTCGCTTGGCACCGAGTCCGAGAATCTGCTCGATCCGGGCGACACCCCGCTCGACAACCTGCAGTTCATCGTCTTCCTCACTGCGGTGATCGAGGCCGTCGATAACTATCAGGAGCTCCTGCGTGCCTCTGTTGCCTCGGCCGGCAACGACCATCGTCTGGGCGCCAACGAGGCTCCTCCGGCGATTATGTCCATCTTCCTGGGCGACCAGCTTACCGAGGTCGTCGAGAAGATCATCGATGGCAAGGCTTCCGTCCATGCCACGCGCGGCGTGCTCGACCTGGGCGCCGATACCCTGCCCAAGCTGATGCAGGACAACACCGACCGCAACCGCACCTCCCCGTTTGCCTTCACCGGCAATAAGTTCGAGTTCCGTGCCTGCGGCTCCGAGCAGAACGTCTCCGACTCCAACCTGGTGCTCGATGCCGCCGTGGCCAAGTCGCTCAAGTCCTTCGCCGACGCACTCGAGGGTACGCCCGAGGATGAGTTCCAGGACGCTGCGCTCGAGTACTGCAAGAAGGTCCTGACCGACCACCAACGCATCCTCTTTTCCGGCGATGGCTACTCCGACGAGTGGCCCGTCGAGGCCGAGAAGCGCGGCCTTGCCAACAACAAGACCACGGCCGACGCCCTGCCCGCCTTTGTTTCCGATAAGGCCATCGCGCTCTTTGAGGAGACGGGTGTCCTGACCAAGGCCGAGGCCCAGTGCCGCTACGACTGCAAGCTCGAGAAGTACAACAAGCTCATGAACATCGAGGCCACCACGATGGTTCGCGAGGCGCGTCGTACCTATCGCCCGGTCATTACCGCCTATGCCACCAAGGTCGCTAAGGGCCTTGAGACTATTCGTGCCGCCGGCGCCGAGGCCGCCATGCAGTGTGAGCAGAACACGCTCAACAAGCTCTGCAACGGCATCACCACCATCAATGACTCCATCAAGGCGCTCGACGCTGTGCATCAGAAGGCCGAGGGCCTCGATGGCCAGGAGCAGGCCAACGTGTATGCACACGAGGTCGTCCCCGCTATGGATACGCTGCGCGCCGCCGTGGATGCCATGGAGGAGATCGTGGCCGCCGACTACTGGCCGGTCCCGACCTACGACGACATCCTGTTCTACGTGTAGAGCGTAACTGACATATCGTCACGGTATTGAGCCGGGGTCCGCATCATGCGGGCCCCGGTTTTTGTTTGCGAAGGACGCTTTGAAGCCCGTTTTGCCGCCGATATGCCTAGGTATAAAGGGTTGTGGGCAAAAAACGTCAAATATGAGTACTGTCACAAGTCCTGTAGCATTATTTATTTGCAAAATATGAAGTGTTACGCAACATATGTCCAAGTACTTAGCCGATAAACGTCTGCAATTCGGTAGCGCACAGAGATGTGGTGTAAGAGGCAGGGCATGCCCCGCCTCCGCCCTTTCTTGAAAAGGAGGGGACACCGCCTAGAATTC
>UROA01000109.1 GCA_900549355.1 uncultured Collinsella sp.
CCAGGCCCGATTTTGCCTCTTGACAATGTCCTGCTCATATTAAAAGGAACGTCCCTAAGTACCGCATAAATACCGTTTATCGGAGAAAAAATACCGTTCGCCGGTCATAATGATTGTTCCGGCTTTGGGCTTGTCTACAATAACCCCCGTAAAAGAAATGCGGAAGGTTACCGAGTCCCCTCGGACGTGGGCCTAACCAAAGTCTTTGATCGCGAGCGTCTCAATGGGCGCATTCGATTGATTTTGGTTGGGCTATATTTATGAAGGGACATGTCACCATGGGTTTCTTTTCTCGCCTAATGGGTGGCTCGGATAAGCAGACGACTGCGGCTTCCGAGTTCGAAATCCTCGCTCCCGTTTCCGGCGAGCTTGTTCATCTAGAAAATACCAATGACCCCGCTTTTAGCAGCCGTGCAGTGGGCGATGGCGTTGCCGTGGTTCCCCAAGAGGGAACGGTGTGCGCTCCTGTTTCCGGCACCGTCGCGGCGCTGTTTCCGACTGAGCACGCGCTGGGCATCATGTCCGACGACAGCTCTGCTCAGGTGATGCTGCACATCGGAATCGACACTGTTAAACTTGAGGGCAAGGGCTTCCATGCGCTTGTTGCCCAGGGTGACCATGTCGACGCGGGCCAGCCCCTCGTCGAGGTCGATTTCGACGCGGTCCGCGCTGCCGGCTTTGATCCCACGGTCTTCGTTATCGTGTGCGAGCGTTCGGAGAACTCGACTCTTCGTGAGCATGCTTCCGGTCCTGTTGCTGTTAAAGAGCCTGTCGTCTGGCTTTCCGAGTAAATTCTTGTGGTGGGTACCGTGGTTATCAAGCGAGTTTTTAACAACAACGTCGCAATGGTCACTTCGGACGATGGCTCCGAGCTCATCGTCATCGGTCGAGGCCTCTGCTTTGGTCGCCATGCCGGCGATGCCATCGATGAGACGTCGGTCGAAAAGACCTACGCGTTGCAGGAGGGAACTTCTCAGGATTCGCGTACGATTGACCGCTTGGCACATCTTTTGGAGTCCATCCCCACCGTCAACCTCGTGATTTCCGAGGACATCGTTCAGATGCTCCGTCGAGAGCTCAATGTTGATATCAACGACAAGATTCTCATTGCTCTCGCAGACCATATCAGCCTTGCTTTGGAGCGCGAGCGCAAGGGCGTCTCCTGTGAGAATCCGTTGCTGCTCGAGATCCAGCAGTTCTATCGCAAGGAGTATGCACTTGCGGGCCGTGCGCTGCAGATTATCAAGGAGTATATGGGCATCCAGATGAGCGAAGAAGAGCAGGGTTTCATTACGCTGCATATCGTCAACGCCACCATGCCGCAACGCTCCGATCGTCTGATCGTTTCGGTCCAGCTTGTTCGCGACGTGCTCGCGATTGTTTCCGAGCGCTATGCTACGACCCTCGACGACACCTCGTTGCCTTACGAACGCTTCGTTCGTCACCTGCAGTTTTTCGCACAGCGAGCGCTCGATCCTACGGCCGGGCAAATCAACGGAGACGCGTTGTTCCGAATCGATGAAACGGCGTATCCGTGCGCATTCTCATGCGCGGACGCCATAGCCGCCCACTTGTCGTCTACCTATAACGTTGTCGTTACCAATGCCGAGAAGAGTTATCTCGCGTATCACATTGTTAACCTGCTTGGAGAACCTGGTCTCTAGGCATAACGTGTCCACACATCGATTGATATAAGGCAAGGCTCACGGTCTTGTCCAGGGCACATCTGTCTTAATTTGCGGAAAAGGAAGGGGAGTACCGCTATGACCGCAAAAAAGAAGTTCAATTTCAAAGCGCCGTTGGAGGTGTTCGCGAAGTCGATCGTCCAGCCGATGATGTATCTCTCGGTTGCCGGCATCCTGCTCATCGTGGGCATCATTCTGACCAACAAGACCATCTGCGCCATGATCCCTGTGCTGGGCTTCGGTCCGTTCCAGCTTGTGGGCGCCGTTGTCTATCAGTCGCTGATGTTTATCATCAACAACCTCTCGATTCTGTTCTGCGTGGGCATCGCCGGCGCCATGGCAAAGAAGAACAAGGGCCATGCTTCGCTGATCGCCCTGATGTCGTTCTTCCTGTTCCTGCAGGCTAACAACATCGTACTCAACGCCACCGGCTCTCTTGCCGATGCGAGCGGCATGCTCGGTCTTACCGGAACCGGCCAGGCCACCGTTATGGGCATTCAGGTGCTCGATACCGGCGTGTTTGGCGGCATTATTCTCGGTTGCATCACCGGTGCCGTGTTCAACAAGTACTCGAACAAGCAGTTCCCCATTGCCCTTTCGATGTTCTCGGGCGTTCGCTTCCCGTTCCTGATCATGATCATCATTTCCTGGATCATGGGCGCTGGCTTCTGCATCGTTTGGCCTCCGGTTCAGGGTGCCATCTCCTCCGTTGCCGGCATCATTAAGGAGTCGGGCAACATCGGTCTGTTTATCTACGGCATGCTCAACAAGCTGCTCGTTCCTACCGGTCTGCACCACCTCATCTACACCCCGTTCCAGTTCTCCGATGTGGGTGGCACCCTGACGCTGGGCGATCAGGTTATCGCCGGTGCCTATCCCATCCGTGTCGCCGAGATGGCAATGACGGGCCAGCCCTTCTCCGATAGCACCTACTTCAACAGCTACACCTTCAACAACCTGTGGCCCTACATCGGTATCGGTCTCGCCTTTATCGTCACCGCTTACAAGGGGAACAAGGATAAGACCAAGGCCGTTATCATCCCGCTGATCATCACCGCCGTGCTCTCCTGTGTCACCGAGCCCATGGACTTCCTCTTTGTCTTTGCCGCTCCCGTGCTCTTTGTCGTTCACTCGGTTCTTTCCGGCATCTTCCTGGTCCTGCTCAAGGTCCTCTCCGTGCCCGCTTCGACTGCAGGCGGCATCATCAACATCGTGGTCTCCAACCTGGTTCTTGGTGTCGATAAGACCAACTGGCCGGTTATGCTGGTGCTTGGAGTCGTCAACGCCGCCCTGTACTTCTTCCTCTTCACCTTCCTTATTAAGAAGCTCAACCTCCACACGCCTGGTCGCGAGGAGGAGTCCGAGCTCGCCGAGTCCGTTGCCGAGGGCGAGGCCGCCGCATCTGTTGCGGTGAAGCAGGGCGCTGTTGCCGCGGCTCCCGCAGAGGGCGTCGATGCTGGCATTGCCGACCTGGTCGCAGGTCTTGGCGGCAAGGACAACATCGAGGAGCTCGAGAACTGCTTTACGCGTCTCCGCGTGAACGTTAAGAACCCGGACCTCATCGATGAGAGCCTCATCAACCACGTACCCAACAGCGGCATCAACCGCAACGGTAACAATATCCAGATCATCTTTGGCATGAAGGTCGCCGAGATGCGCGACAAGGTCGAAAACGCAATTGAGAAGGAGCAGTAAACAATGATCATTACTCTGTGTGGTGGCGGATCCACCTTTACCCCCGGCATCGTCAAGTCCATCGCCCTGCGCAAGGACGAGCTCGACGTTGACGAGATTCGTCTGTACGACATCAACGAGGAGCGCCAGCGCAAGATCGGCGTGCTCGTGGACTGGATTTTGCACGAGGACCTCGGCCTGGACATCAAGCTCACGGTGACCACCGACAAAAAGACGGCTTTTACCGACGCGAGCTTCGTGTTTGCCCAGATGCGCGTGGGCGGCTACGCCATGCGCGAGCAGGACGAGAAGATTCCGCTGCGTCACGGCTGCGTGGGTCAGGAGACTTGCGGTTGCGGCGGCCTTGCCTACGGCATGCGCACTATCTTCCCCATGGTCGAGCTGATTGATGACGTTGAGAAGTACGCCAAGAAGGATTACTGGATTCTCAACTACTCCAATCCTGCCGCAATCGTCTCCGAGGGCTGCCGTGTGCTGCGTCCCAACGCTCGCATCATCAACATCTGCGACATGCCGATCGCAATCATCGACGTGGTTTGCGCCGCGCTCGATATCGACAAGAAGGATGTCGAGTACGATTACTTTGGCCTCAACCACTTTGGTTGGTTCACCTCGATCCGCCACAAGGGCGAGGAGGTGCTCCCGCAGCTGCGCGAGTACATCAAGGAGCACCAGATCCTGCTGCCCGATTCCTACCTCAAGGGCATGGGCTCGCTGATGGCCAAGAAGCCCGAGGAGGCCACCGACGAGCACCCCGAGCAGAACCGCCACACCAAGGGCAGCTGGTACTACGTCTGGAAGGGCGAGTACGAGATCATGGAGTGCTTCCCGGAGTACCTGCCCAACACGTATCTGAACTACTACCTGCAGCAGAAGGAGTTCGTCGAGCATTCCAACCCCGAGCGCACCCGTGCTAACGAGGTTGAGGAGACGCGTGAGAAGAACCTCTTTGATGGTATCGATCACTACGAGAAGACGGGCGAGATCGACGAGAGCACGTTCTATGCGGGTAGCCACGGCGACTGGATTGCCGACCTGGCCATCGCTCTGAAGAACGACACCAAGCAGCGTTTCCTGGTCATTTGCGAGAACAAGGGCGCCATCCCCAACATGCCCTACGACGCTATGGTCGAGCTGCCTGCCTACATTGGCAAGAACGGCCCCGAGGTCATCAGTCGCGACAACATTCCGCTGTTCCAGCAGGGCCTCATGATGCAGCAGCTGAACTCCGAGAAGCTCATTGTCGAGGCTACGATCGAGGGCTCGTACGAGAAGGCGCTTAAGGCCTTTACGCTCAACAAGACCGTGCCGTCGATGAAGGTCGCCAAGGAGGTTCTCGACGACATGATCGAGGCCAACAAGGGTTACTGGCCCGAGCTTAAGTAAAAGCAACAGGGTCGCTGACCACATACCTAGAGCAATGCCCCGTCCACGTGATTGCGTGGGCGGGGCATTGTCATTTGGTAACGCGTTTTACCAAATATGGCATTTATCTGCGGTAATGTTCTATTTCACCGCTGAGGGTGACATTTCATGCCGCCTGCCGAACTGCGTGGAGACCTAACAACTATTTAGGTCAGTGTTGTGCGTGTAGCAATTTCGCCCGGCCTCGCCTCCGGGCTGCCATGTGAGAGGGGATCTTATGGCTCGACTGCATGTAATGGAACGCAGCCACGCTCAGGCCGTCATGGACGACCTGCACGATGCGCTCGGACGTCGTCTGGCGGTGAGCTCGCCCGCCCCGTGTCCCGTTGAGTTTACGGCAGCGCTCGTCAACCTGTGCTCCACCCAGAGCTGCGGCAAGTGCACGCCCTGCCGTGTGGGCCTGAGCGCGCTGAGCGATCTGCTCGCCGATGTGCTCGAAGGGCGTGCCGATGAGTCCACACTCAACCTGATTGAGCGCACGGCCCGCACCATCTACCTTTCGAGCGACTGCGCCATCGGCTACGAGGCCGGCGCCATGGCGCTCACGGCCATTCGCGGCTTCCGCGACGACTTTGAGCATCACATCCGCGAGCACTCCTGCGGCTTTGACCGCGAGGCCCGCGTCCCGTGCGTCTCGGGCTGCCCGGCGCACGTCGACATTCCCGGGTACATTTCGCTCGTCGAGGCCGGCCGCTATGCCGACGCCGTCAAGGTTATTCGCAAGAACAATCCGCTGCCGCTCGTCTGCGGCCTGGTGTGCGAGCATCCCTGCGAGATGCACTGCCGCCGCGGCATGGTCGACGACCCCATGAACATCCTCGCCCTCAAGCGTTTTGCCGTTGAGCACAGTGACCTCAACGACCACAAGCCGCATGTAGTGGACGACACCGGTAGGCGCGTCGCTGTGGTCGGCGGCGGCCCGGCCGGTCTTTCCTGCGCCTACTACCTGGCCGTGATGGGCCACAAGGTGACCATTTTTGAGCAGCGCCACCACTTGGGCGGCATGCTGCGCTACGGCATCCCCAGCTATCGTCTGCCGCGCGAGCGCCTGCAGGCCGAGATCGATTGGATCTTGAGCGCCGGCATCGACGTGGAGCTCGACCACTCCGTGAGCGGCGAGGAGCTCGCCCGCCTGCGCGACGAGTTCGATGCCGTCTACCTGGCCATCGGTGCCCACAGCGATAAGAAGCTCGGCCTTCCGGGCGAAGAGGCGCCCGGCGTGGAGTCGGCCGTCAAGATGCTGCGTGCCATTGGAGACGACGAGCTGCCCGACCTGAGCGGCCAGCGCGTGTGCGTCATCGGCGGCGGCAACGTGGCCATGGACGTGGCGCGCTCTGCCGTGCGCTGCGGTGCCGAAAAGGTAAGCATCGTCTACCGCCGTCGCATTTGCGATAT
>UROA01000110.1 GCA_900549355.1 uncultured Collinsella sp.
TTGGACAGGCGCGTTTGGGCGCGGTTTGGCGGGCGAGGGGGCCGCCCGCGGCTACAACGTCGACCTCGGCGATTTCCTTGTCGCCGCCAACGAACTCGCCGAACTTCGCCGTCGTATTCGTCGCGCCCGCGGCTCAGTCGATTTTGACACGGCCGAGATTCGCGCTCTATTGGATGAGGACGGAGTGCCCGTGCAGATTGTGGCGCGTGAGCGTTCGTGTGCCACGTCGCTTATCGAGGAAGCCATGCTGCTCGCCAACGAGTGCGTTGCAGAGTGGCTGGCAGACCGTGATATCGAGGCCTGCTATCGCGTGCATGAGGATCCGAGCCCCGATAGCCTGCACGGTGCCGCCGTTGCGCTGGCGCAGCTAGGCATCATCGACGATCGTCGTGCTGCCGGTATTGCCCTGGGGAGCCCCGATGAGCTGCAGGCTGCAGTTGATGCTGCCGCCGGTACGGCCAACGCACCGCTCGTTAACACGCTGCTTCTGCGCAGCATGCAGCGCGCGCTGTACAAGCCGCGCAACGAGGGCCACTTTGCGCTCGCCGCGCCGTGCTACTGTCACTTTACGAGTCCTATCCGTCGCTACCCCGATCTGGTGGTGCACCGCGTGCTCAAACTGCAGTTGGCCTATGAGCAGCTCGGCGGCAAGGACGCCTTGGTCCGTACGCCGCGGCTGATCGGCAAGGGGCGCGAGTCGCTGCCGCGCATTCTGCCGCAGATCTGCCGCGCATGTAGCGATGCCGAGCGCGCGGCAGATGCCGCCAGCCATGCGACGCAAAAGATCAAGATTGCCCAGTACTATGAGGACCGTCTGGGTGAACGCTATGCCGGAACCGTCTCGTGGGTTAGCAGCATGGGCCTCTTTGTGCGCTTGGACCTAACACAGGTCGAGGGCCTGGTTTCAATTAAGAGCCTGGGCAACGAGTGGTTCGAGTTCGACGAGGACGCGCTTACGCTGACGGGCGCCGACACGGGGACTCGCTATGAACTGGGCCAGCGCGTGATTATCGAGGTCTCGCGCGTCAATACCACGCGTGGACACTTGGACTTTAAGCTTATCCATTAGCTAAATCCCGACTCGTGGCGAGAGAGCGGAGGGCGGTCTTTCGGGGCCGCCCTCCGCATTTGAATCGTGGCTACCTTGCCGTCTGCTCGGCCGCCCGCTTACCTGCTATTTGAGAGGTAAAACCTACCAAAATAAACCTGTCCCTTTTGGCAGGTTTACAAGAAAGCGGGGATGAGATGGCGACGGTGTACGGGTATGCGCGGGTGAGTTCGCGCGATCAGAATCTGAATCGGCAGCTGGATGCGCTGGGCGCCTATGGCGTGGGCTCAGCGAATATTTATGCCGACCATGCGAGCGGCAAGGACTTCGATCGACCGCATTATCGCGAGCTGTTGCACGTCCTGGGAGACGGGGACGTGCTGGTGGTGCTTTCTATCGACCGACTTGGTCGTAATTACTCCGAGATTCTTGAGGAATGGCGACGCATTACCAAGGAGCTCGGGGTTGCCATTGTGGTGTTGGACATGCCATTGCTTGACACGCGCGCTAGGGCCAGCGGCGCGCCGGATGTGACCAACACCCTGATTGCCGATATTGTGCTGCAACTGCTGAGCTACGTGGCGCAGGTGGAGCGCGAGAATATCCATCGGCGCCAGGCGGAGGGAATTGCAGCGGCGCGGGCGCGAGGGGTTCGTTTCGGTCGACCTCGCAAGCCGTGCCCTCCTCAGTTTGAGCTGGTGCGCGATAGCTATGAGGCAGGCGATATTACCCGCAGCCAGGCAGCAAAGTGCCTGGGCGTGTGCGTGGGGACGTTCGATCGCTGGATGCGCGAGGCGGGGTAGGGGTTTGCGTCGCTTTGTCGCTTCCTGTTGCGATTCAAATTTTGATACGGTGACGATGCCATTTGGGGCTACACTCGCTGATATTCAAAAAAGGAGGTTGGCCCTTGGCGCGCGTAAAACAAATAATCGGATGGACCGCAATTGTTCTGTTCGTTGCAACGCTGGCGGGCATCTGGGTGCTGACGGAGCAAAATGCGGTGGAGACGTCGTTGCTGAGCGAGTCCACCGCGCGTGTGGTGGAGGGTCAGGCTACGGGCGTTCAGGCTGCTGATGCCACGGGTGAAGCCCAGACAGAGAACGGAATGACCGGGGGCGCCGATTTGGCTGCCTCGAATGTCCGGTCTGGCCGACTTGCTTCCATTCGCATGTGGGTGGGCACAAACGTCCGTCGCGTTGCCCATACCGTAGAGTTTTTCTTCGTCGGATTATTCGCCTCCGTGGTCGTGGTTTGCTTTTCCAGGCGTCCGTGGAGCGTATGCTCCCGTTGCGCGCCCGTATTGCTCTTTTGCGCCGCCTGCTCCGTTGGCGATCAGGTGCATAAGATCTTTGTTCCCGGCAGGCATTTCGACGTTATCGATTTAGGATTCGATGCTGCGGGCTATGTCACCGCCATGCTGTTGGTATTGCTGGCAGCGGCGTTGGTGCGCCATGCGACTCGGCCGATCGGCACCCATGCGAGGCGCTAGCCGGTAACAAACCCGTTTCTGATAATGCGACCTCGTTGAATTATTTTGTGTCGC
This sequence comes from uncultured Collinsella sp., assembly GCA_900549355.1. Lineage (GTDB taxonomy): Bacteria > Actinomycetota > Coriobacteriia > Coriobacteriales > Coriobacteriaceae > Collinsella. The sequence goes on from UROA01000110.1 coordinate 2,592, forward strand.
GCGTATTTCCGAGCGGTCGGATTTGAGGGGCGAGCGGTAGAACGCTCGCCCTTTGTGCGCCACGATGCGGCACAATGTACCGCAAAAGCTGTTTGTATCCGGTACGAATCGTTCGTTGGTCTTTAATTCTTCTCAACGGAGGTGTTTGAGATGGCAAACGGATTGCTTTTGCGGCTTCGCGAGCGTGAGCTCAGCGCGAGCCCGGCGGAACGCAATGTCATCGCATATGTAAGCGCTCATCCGCACGAGGTGGTCGGGCTGTCCGTCCGCGGTCTTGCCGATGTCACGTTCTCCTCGCCCTCGAGCATTTTGCGCTTTTGCAAGCGTTTGGGTTTTGCGGGCTACAAGGAGTTCCAGCGCGAACTGATTGCCGAGCTGGCACTCTTAGGTGACAAGAAAAACGTAGCCCTCGAGGACATCTCCATGGATGACAGCGTCGAACGTATCGTGGGGAAGGTGATGAAAAACAACGTGCGCACGATCGAGGCGACGGCGCGAACGCTCGATTACACCGTCTTGGAGCGATGCGCGGCCCGTCTTAAGCGGGCACGCGCGGTCAATCTGTTCGGTATTGGTGCCTCTCGTTTGGTCGCGCACGACCTGGCGCAAAAGCTCATGCGTGTCGACAAAGAGTGCCATCTGTACGACGACTGGCATGATCAGCTCTTATGTGCCAAGAACATGCATGAGGGCGATATGGCAATCGCCTTTAGCTACTCGGGCTTGACGCAAGAGGTGCTGGACTGCACCGCCGAGGCTCAACGTCACAACTGTCCCGTTGTGGCCGTTACCAAAGTAGATGGATCATCCAAGCTTGCCACCATGGCCGATGCCGTGCTCGGCGTTGCTGCGAGTGAACCCTTGGTCCGCAGCGGTGCCATGGCTTCGCGTATGGCCCAGCTTATGGTTGTCGATGCCCTGTACGCTGCTTACGTTGCCAGCGACTACGAACGGGCGACGCATGTCATAAAGCAAAACTACATCGAGAAACAGGAAAGATGAGGTGAATGAAATGCTCGATTTAACAAAATTCACGACCGAACAGCGTAATCAAAGGTCAATGGACCTCGATACGATGACATCACTGCAAATCGTCACGACGATGAACGATGAGGATCTTCGTGCCGTCCAGTCGGTCACGAAAGTGTTGCCCCAGGTTGCCATGGCAATCGACTGGGCTGCTGAGACACTCGAGCGCGGCGGGCGCGTCTTTTACATGGGCGCAGGCACCAGCGGTCGTCTGGGCGTACTCGACGCTTCGGAGTGTCCGCCCACGTTTGGCGTGTCACCCGATCTGATTGTCGGGCTCATTGCCGGAGGCGAGACGGCGTTTATCAAGGCTGTCGAAGGTGCCGAAGACAGCGAGGAGCTTGGCGCGAGCGACCTGCGGGAGCGTGGACTCTCGGACAAGGATCTTGTCGTTGGCCTGGCGGCAAGCGGCCGTACTCCCTATGTGGTGGGCGGCCTTGCGTACGCCAAGGCAACTGGGTGCAAGACCATTGCAATTGCCTGCAACCAAGGGTCGAAGATCGGGGAGAGCGCAGATCTTGCCATTGAGCCCGTGCCCGGTCCCGAGGTGCTGACCGGCTCAACGAGGCTCAAGGCGGGAACGGTTCAAAAGCTCATTCTCAACATGATTTCGACCGGTGCCATGGTCAAGATCGGCAAGGTATACCAAAACCTGATGGTCGATGTGCAGCAGACGAACGAGAAGTTGGTGGTGCGCGGCCAGAACATCGTGATGGAGGCGACCGGCTGCACGCGTGAGCGCGCCGTTCAGGCGCTTGCAGATGCCGGCGGCCACGTAAAAACCGCTATTGTCTCGGTACTGCTGGACTGCGATGCCGAGCAGGCTGCGGTAGCTCTTGAGCGGGCGCGAGGCCATGTCCGTGCTGCGGTGAGTGGCCATGAGAAGAGCAATGCCGATGCCCAATAGGTGCGCGGCGTGAGCTGATATGACATCCAGACGAGATACCCAATACAAGGAGGAGTTATGACGAACAAAGAGCTGGCTCAAAAGCTGCTGGACCTTTTGGGCGGTAAAGACAACGTGCTCGCAAACGCGGCGTGCATGACGCGCCTGCGCGTGACCGTCAAAGACACGGGCAACGTCGACACGGAGGGTATTAAGGCGCTCGACGGCGTGATGGGCCTGGTCGAGGACGACACGATGCAGATCGTGCTGGGTCCGGGCAAGGTGAATAAGGTGCTCGAGGAGTTCTCCAAGCTCACCGGCCTTGCGAAAGGCGTTGCTGACGAGAGCGTGGTTGACGCTGCGGCCACAAACAAGGCCGCGCAGAAGGCCAAGTACGAGTCTAAGCCGGTTCAGGCCTTCCTCAAGAAGATTTCCAATGTCTTCGTCGCCCTGCTTCCCGGCATCATTGCGGCTGGCCTCATCAACGGTATCTGCAACGTCATTAACGTCTCGACGGCAGGCGCGCTTGCAGGCGAGTGGTGGTACCAGGGCATTCGTTCCATGGGCTGGGCCCTGTTTGCCTATCTGCCCATTTTGGTGGGCTATAACGCGGCACGTGAGTTTGGTGGCTCCGCTGCGCTGGGCGGCATCGCCGGCATGATGTGTATCGCCAACAGTGCCATGCCCCTGCTTGCGCCTGGCGCGGCTGATCCTGCCACTGCCATTCTGCTGCCGCTCACCAGTGCGCAGTACAACCCCGCAGCGGGCGGCATGATCGCGGCTCTCATCGCTGGCGCATTTTTTGCCTGGATGGAGCGTCAGATTCGCAAGGTTATGCCCAACGCACTCGACACGTTCTTGTCCCCGCTGCTGGTGCTCATCATCGGCGCCTTTGCTCTGATGCTCGTCATCCAGCCGGTTGGCGCATGGCTGACGACTGCCATCTTTAGCGTTTTGACCTTTATCTTCGAGAAGCTGGGCGTCCTGGGCGGCTATATCCTGTCGGCAGGCTTCTTGCCGCTGGTGTCCGTCGGCCTGCATCAGGCGCTCACGCCGATCCACGCTATGCTCAACGATCCCGACGGCGCTACCAAGGGTATCAATTACCTGCTTCCCATCCTTATGATGGCTGGCGGCGGCCAGGTCGGTGCCGGTTTGGCGCTGTACTTTAAGACCAAGAACGCCAAGCTCAAGAAGTACGTCGCAGAGTCCATTCCCGTTGGAATCCTGGGTGTGGGCGAGCCTCTGATGTATGCTGTTACGCTGCCGCTCGTTCGTCCGTTTGTGACGGCCTGCCTGGGTGCCGGATTTGGCGGCGCACTCGCGGCGCTGCTTCACATCGGCACGGTTTCTCAGGGCGTTTCCGGTCTGTTTGGCCTGCTGATCGTCGTTCCTGGCCAGCAGCTCGGCTATGTTGCCGCTATGCTGCTTGCCTATGCCGCCGGCTTTGTCCTGACGTGGTTCTTTGGCGTCGACGAGCAGAAGATCAACGAGTTCTTTGGCGAGTAGTTTGATATCGCGAGCCGTGTTGCTCAGGGTTCGCGGCGCGCGGCAGATTTCTTGATGTTATGGTTGTGCCGGCGGGGCTAGCTGCTCCGCCGGCCTTTTTTCAAGACTTTAGTCTGCTGGCCGCGCA
>UROA01000111.1 GCA_900549355.1 uncultured Collinsella sp.
CTCTTGACAGCGGATTGGGTCATATGAGCGAAAGCCCGCCAGAGCGAGCAAGGTGACGTGAAAGAGGAGGGCATTGACCTTTTGGTCATGCCCGACGATTGAACGTCAGATTGCCGCTCTGGGGCGTTTGCAGCGTCGGCTAGTTACGCGGTTTGTCAAAACCGCGTAACCCTACAGTTGACGTAAGCCCTCTTCCAGGCCGGTCTTGCTGTCGGTCTTCTCATCGCGCATCTTGATGACGCGGGCGGGGACACCGGCCACGACGGCGCCGGCGGGGACGTCCTCGACGCACACGGCACCGGCAGCCACGACGGCGCCCTTGCCCACGCGCACGCCCTCCAGGACCACGGCGTTGGCGCCGATCATGACATCGTCCTCGATGATGACGGGCGTGGCGCTGGCGGGCTCAACGACGCCTGCCAGTACGGTGCCGGCGCCGATGTGGCAGTTCTTGCCCACGGTTGCGCGGCCGCCCAGGACGGCGCCCATATCAATCATAGAGCCTTCGCCAATGACGGAGCCGATGTTGATGATGGCGCCCATCATGATGACGGCGCGGTCGCCGATCTCGACGCGGTCGCGGATGATCGCGCCCGGCTCGATGCGGGCGTTGATGCCCTTAAGGTCGAGCATGGGCACGGCAGAGTTGCGACAGTCGTTCTCGACGTCGTAGTAGTCGATGGAGTCGGCGTTGACGTCGAGGATTGCCTTGAGCTCATCCCAGTCACCAAAGACGGTCTTGCCGCGGCGACCGCCGTAGACGTGTGCATTGCCCCACTGGACCTTCATGCCCGGCTTCTCGCGCACGTACAACTTGACGGGCGTCTTTTTGGGCGCGGTGGCGATGTAGTTGATAATCTCCTGTGCATCCATCTCGGCTGCGTTACTCATTTGCTATCTCTCCTTTGGGCGGATTCGGTTGACACCTGGTTAGACAAACATGACCTGGTCGAACGTATAGAAGCCGGGTTCGCGGGTGACGAGCTTCTGCGCGGCTGCCAAGGCGCCGTTGACAAAGATCTGGCGACTCGTGGCGCGGTGGGTGAGCGTGACCTCCTCGTCCTGGCCGAAAAAGCTTACCTCGTGCACGCCGGCGACGGTGCCGCCGCGCAGCGAGTGCATACCGATCTCCTTGGGATCGCGCGCGCCGCACATGCCCTCGCGTCCGTAGACGGGGTGGTAGCCTGTCTCGGGCTCGGCCTCGACTACGGCGTCGAGCAGCAGCTTGGCGGTACCGCTGGGGGCGTCGACCTTTTGGTTATGGTGCGTCTCGACGATTTCACAGTCAAAGCCGGGCAGCTCGCGTGTGGCCTGGGCCACTAGATGACGCAGAGCTGCGATGCCGATGGAGTAATTGCCCGAGTGCATAACGCGGGTGTTCTGGCCCAGCTCACGCAGGCGGTCCATCTGCTCGGGCGTATAGCCCGTGGTGCCCGAGACCAACGCGGCGCCCGTGCGCTCGACATAGGCGACGACGGCATCGAAGGTCACGACGTTCGAGAAGTCGATGATAACGTCGGCCGCCGGGGCGCTCTCGAGCTCGGACAGATCAAAACCGAACTGGGCGACGATATCAAAAACGGGCTGACCGGCGGCATCAACGGTGCCCTCGGCGGTGGTGCGGATGAGCGAGCCCATGCGGCCCGTTCCCATAATGACGGTCTTAATCAAGCAGACCAGCTCCCTTCAGAGCATCGGTAAGTGCGGCTCGCGTGTCGTCTGCCATGGGGCACAGCGGCATACGGTAGTTTGCCTCGATCATGCCCATCTGGGCGAGCGCTTCCTTGACGGGGATGGGGTTGACCTCGCTAAAGAGGGCATTGATGAGCGGCTGGCCGGCAATCTGGATATCGCGGGCGCGTGCCACGTCACCGTCCAGATAGGCGCGGCACATGTCGTGCACGAGCTGCGGCTGAACATCGGCCCACACGCTGATGGTGCCCGAGGCGCCCAGGCTCATGAGCGGTACGGTAAGCGCGTCCTCGCCCGAGTACATGCGGAAGTCGTCTGACAGCAGGTGGGCGATCTTGGCCGCGTAGGCGACGTTGCCCGAGGCCTCCTTAATACCCATGATGTTGGGGTGCGCGGCCAGGCGTTCTACGTTGCGCTCGCTGATGCCGCAGCCACAGCGGCCGGGGATGTTGTACAGGATACAGGGGATGTCCACGGCATCGGCGACGGTCTTAAAGTGCTGATAGATACCCTCTTCATTGGACTTGTTGTAGTAGGGGGTGATGAGCAGCAGACCGTCGGCGCCCAGGCCCTGATAGGTGAGCGACTTGGTGAGCATGGTCTGCGTGGAGTTGGAGCCCGAGCCGGCAATAACGGGGACGCGTCCTGCAACATGCTTGACCACAGCGGCGACGACGGAGTTGTCCTCGTCATCGGTCATCGTGGCACTCTCACCGGTGGTGCCCAGGGTGAGGATGGCGTCAGTGCCATTTTGCAGGTGGAAATCGATAAGGCGCTCAAGCGCGTCAAAGTCGACACTGCCGTCCTTTTTAAACGGCGTGACAAGGGCGACGATTGAGCCCTCGAGATTGCGGATATCCATGTTCTTCTCCTTCGCTTCCGCGATCTGGACGCGTTTGTTCCATTGGGCGGCGACTGCTAGGCGCTCGTCCTGAGCGCGACGGCGGGCGCTTTCGGCGCGCGATTTGGCCAGCAGCTCGCGGCCGCACGGCAGCACGTCGAGCGTGGCAAAGTAATCGCCCGGGCGCTCGGCGCGGCGAATGAGGTCTGCCGAGCCATCGGGGCGCAGCAGGACCTCGGCGGAGCGCAGGCGGCCGTTGTAGTTGTAGCCCATAGAGTGGCCATGCGCGCCGGTGTCGTGAATCACGAGCAGGTCGCCCATGTCGATATGCGGAAGCTCGCGGTCGATGGCGAACTTGTCATTGTTCTCGCACAGATTGCCCGTGATGTCGTACGTGTTCGTGACGGTGGCTGCGGTTTTATCGGGACCGTCCGGCTGACCCATCACCGTGATGTGGTGGTAAGCGCCATACATGGCGGGACGAATGAGGTCGACGGCACTGGCGTCCACGCCGATATAGTCCTTGTAGATCTGCTTCTCGTGGATGGCCTTGGTGACCAGGCAGCCGTAGGGCCCCATCATAAAGCGGCCCATCTCGGTGCAAATGGCCACATCGCCCATGCCGGCAGGAACCAGGATCTCGTCGTGGGCCGCGTGCACCCCCTCGCCGATGGCGTGGATGTCGTTGGCCTGCTGCTCGGGCAGGTAGGGGATGCCGACGCCGCCGGACAGGTTGATGAAGGCGACATGTGCGCCGGTCTCGCGCTCCAGGCGCACGGCAAGTTTAAAGAGGATGCGTGCGAGCTTGGGATAGTAGTCGTTAGTGACGGTGTTACTGGCAAGGAAGGCATGGATGCCAAAATTCTCGGCGCCCTTGGCCTTGAGCATGCGGAAGGCCTCAAAGAGCTGCTCGGTGGTCATGCCATATTTGGAGTCGCCCGGGTTGTCCATGATGCCGTTGGAGAGCTGGAACAGACCGCCTGGATTAAAGCGGCAGCTGACCGTCTTGGGGATGGGCCCCGCAACACGCTCAAAGAACTCGATGTGGCTGATGTCGTCAAAGTTGACGATGGCACCCAGCTTGTTGGCGAGCTCAAAGTCGGCAGCCGGCGTGTCGTTGGACGAGAACATGATGTCGTGTCCCGTGATGCCCAGCGAGCGGGCGATCATGAGCTCGGTATAGCTCGAGCAATCGCAGCCGCAGTCGTATTCGTTGAGAATGGAGATGAGCGCCGGGTTGGGATTGGCCTTGACGGCAAAGTATTCCTTAAAGCCCGGGTTCCATGCAAAGGCGTCGCGTACTTCTTGCATGTTGCGGCGGATGCCCGCCTCGTCGTATAGATGAAACGGCGTGGGGAACTGCTCGACGATATGCTCGAGTGTCTCCTTGTCCACAAACGGCTGCTTGGCCGCATATGCCTCGTTGGGGGTCAATGCCATGTCCCGTAAACCTCGCTATCCAGACGGCGCCACCTGCGCATCGAATCCGCATAGCGTGGACCCAATGTCCGGATAGCGCTCCCGCATTGCTGCAGACAGTCCTGTGGGTGTTTCCCACAGGCCCACCAGGTTGTTCGTGCCCGAAAAACCCAGTTCGGCGGGTTTCGCCTCCCCACGGGGTCAAAGTCTGCCGACTCGCCCGCGGCTCTTCGTGCCCGCGCCTCTATCAAGTGGTAAAGACCCTATCACGTTGCACTTTACCAAACAAGAGTATTCGTATATAACGTTTAAAAAATGCAGCAATATGCTGGAAACATGTGTGCCACAATCCTGTATCACAATAAGTTGCAACAGATGTGCCTCACGAAGGGATTCTCTATGACCGAGCTCCAAGAACTCCGTCGCTATCGCCGCGATCTCCATCGCATTCCGGAGCTCGATTTCGATCTTCCGCAGACTATTGCCTATATCGAGGGCGTGTTGGCGCCGCTCGCTTGCGAGGTGACCCATCCGTGTCCCAGCTGCGTCTGCGCTTTCTTCGACGCTGGCGTTGGTGCCGCGCGTGCCACGGCGATTCGCGCCGATATGGATGCGCTGCCCATCGCGGAGGCGACGGGAGCGGCCTTTGCCTCGATCCATCCCGGCAAGATGCACGCTTGCGGACATGACGGACACATGGCCATGGCACTTGCCGCCGCGACGTATGTCGACCGTATGATTCGCGAGCAGCCGGGCGCCATTAGGCGCAACGTTCTCTTTGTGTTTCAGCCGGCCGAGGAGACGACTGGTGGTGCCAAGACGGTGTGCGAGAGCGGCGTGTTCGAGCGCTACGGGGTGGATCGCATCTTCGGCTTCCACGTGTGGCCCGATCTGCCCGCCGGCACGTTGGCGAGCTGCTCCGGTCCGTTGCTGGCGCGTTCGAGTGAGACACACATTCATATTCACGGGACGAGCATCCATATCGCTAAGACCTATGGCGTTCCGGTCGAGGAGTCGCACGATGCGGCGCTGGCGGCTGCCAAGTTCTTGGTTGCCGAGCGCGAACTGATGGACGAGCTGGGCACCGACGAGCCCTGTATCGGCAAGTTTGGTCTGCTGCAGGCCGGCACGGTGCGCAACGCCATTGCTGCGCATGCTCACCTTGAAGGGTCGCTGCGCGTTTTCAGCGAGTCGGTCTTCAAGATGGGGCGCGATCGCCTTTATGCGCTGGGCGAACAGATCTCTAAGGATCTCGGCGTTAAAGTTCATGTAGATGCCCCTGAAGGCTATCCGCCGGTCGTCAACGATGAAAAACTCTTTGAAGATGCCCAAAAGCGTCTGCCGAACCTCGAAATGCTGCCTAAGCCCCTCTTGATTGCCGAAGACTTTGCCTACTACCAGCGGACGCTGCCCGGGCTCTTCATTCTTCTGGGCACCGGCACCGGGATTCCGCTCCATTCCGACCGTTTCAATTTCGATGAAAAAGTGCTTGAAAAAGGCGTTGAAATCTATAAGCACTTCATTGATTTGAAGGACTAAGCCGCACTTCATTGCTTCTCATTGATCCCGCAGATCCGCAGACCGTCAGCATGGCGTCTCACTCATGCTGACGGTCTTTTTTATGCCGCGTCGCGCTGCTCGAGAGCACCGTTCATGGTCAAACTCCTCGGTCAACGTCATCGATAGGCTGCCGCTCTGACACGCACGGTGCGGCGCTTTTGCCCTTAAACCCATCTCTTCGCAGAACGAGCAGTGCACCAATATGGTGCAGACATTTCTAAATCAGCGCATTTAAAAGGGCAATGTCGTCAATAAAGCGTTACTACCTATTGACTTTATCTTAAGAAAAAATCACCAGTTTTGAATTAAACGCCGACAGGCATCCCTTCCCCGGGGATCCTTATTCATGCATGTCGATCACCGATTCCGATCGTTTACATCTATTTCTGGGGAGTCATTCAAAAAAATAAAAGTCTTTCTGCTTTTGGCACGGCTTTGGCTTAGGAATAACGGAACGGCACCGCGAATCCCTGAACAAGCGGTCCGACCTCGCCAAAGAAAAGAAAGAGAGGACTCCCCATGAACACAACCCACTCCGTTGCCCTTGTCGATTCGGCGTCCAATATGACGTCAAGGGGCTCT
>UROA01000112.1 GCA_900549355.1 uncultured Collinsella sp.
CAGCGACAGGCTTGGCCGCGCGGCGCGTGCGCTTGGGCTTTGCCGGAACAGCCTCCTCACCAGTTGCAGGAACGGCCTTCTCAGCCGTTGCAGGCGTAGGCGTCTCAGGAGCCGAGGCTTGCGCGGGCGCCGCGACCTGGTCCGACACAACCGGTGCAGCGGGAGCGGCTTGCGTCGTCGTTATTTCGTTTTCTTGCTGTTGATCAGACACAGTGTTTGCTCAACTTTCTTTTCAAGCCCTGTGATCACATGCTCCCTGCATAAACCTTCAGGGCGGCTAAACAGTCTAGTTCCGTCAAATACCGACGGACATCATTGATCTGTATCGAGATGATTGCGTCATATACGCAGCGTTAGTGTAACACAACCGCAACCACCTGCAACTTAGTCATTGAGAACGCTCTTAAACGACTAGTCAAAAGGGACACTCTTTGGTTTAACACCCACAAATCTGACTGCCTCCGCCAAAACTATGGCGGTTTACTACGATGAATCGCTCAACCGCGACCACTCCTAAACTTGTTGAACTAAAACCGCAGGTAGATGCCTTGCACTTTTTTGCGAAAAGCCGGCGTGGTTGGAATTTCTCATTTCATCGTAGTAAACCGGCATAGTTTCGTATTTCCAGCAGTTCCAAATTCGTCAATACGTCGGCGTTTGCAAAAAGCCCGACCTCCGCGATGGAGATCGGGCTTTCAAGGCTCAGTTAAACCAAGCTAGGACAGTCAAACGACCCGTAGATTACATCTGCTCGGGAGCAGTCACGCCAACAAGGGTAAGCACCAGGGCGAGCGTCACGCGGACAGCGTCGCAAGCGGCCAGACGGGCGCGCGAAAGCTCGGGGTCGACGGGACGGCCCTCGCTCGGCAGCACCTGGCAGGCAGCATAGAAGCTGTGGAAGTCGCCGGCGAGCTCCTCGGCAAAGTGCGTCAGACGGAACGGGGCGCGGTCGCGAGCGCAGCTGGCGATCAGGTCGGTGAGCTCGTTGAGCTTACGCGAAAGGGCGAGCTCGGTCGGGTCGGTCAACAGCGAGTAATCGACGTTCTCACCGATAGCCTTGGCGGCGACGGCCTTCATGCCCATCTCGTCAGCCTGCTCGGGCGTAACGTCAGCGGCACGGCGCAGGATGGAGCACACGCGAGCGTGAGCGTACTGCACGTAGTACACCGGGTTGGAGTTGTCGCGCTTCTTAACGGCCTCGATGTCGAAGTCGACCATCTGGTTGGAGCTCTTGGAGATGAGCGTGTAGCGGGCGGCGTCAGAGCCGACCTCGTCGACGAGCTCCTGCAGGGTCACCATGGTGCCCTTGCGCTTGGACATACGGACGGGCTTGCCGTTGCGCAGCAGGTTGACGAGCTGACCCAGCAGAACCTCGAACTTGCCGGGGTAACCGAGAGCGTCGCAGACGCAGCGGACGCGCTCGATGTAGCCGTGGTGGTCGGCGCCCCAGATGTCGATGACGTGGTCGACGCGCTGGAACTTGTCCCAGTGATAGGCAACGTCGGAGGCGAAGTAGGTGTACTCGCCGTCGGACTTGATCAGAACGCGGTCCTTGTCGTCGCCCAGGTCGGTGGAGCGGAACCACAGGGCGCCGTCCTTGGTGTAGAGGTAGCCCATCTTGTCGAGCTTCTCGAAAGCGCGGTCGACGGCGGAGGTGCCGGCAGTCTCGCCCTCGGTGTCCTTCACGTACAGGGAGCGCTCGGAGAACCAGCGGTCAAAGTCGCAGTTGACGGCGTGACAAAGGTCGCGCATGTTGTCGACCATCTTCACGTAGCCGCGCTCGCGGAAGCTCTCCATGCGCTCCTGCGGATCGGCCTCGACCCACTTGTCGCCGTCGGTGCGCCAGAACTCGGCGGCCTCGTCGATGATGTAGTCGCCGCCGTAGGAGTCCTTGCCCAGAGTCTCGGCAAAGTTATCCTGATACGGATGGGTCTCGGGGTGCTCGTCGTTCTCGTCGGCGACAAAGGCATCGCGGTCGGCGATCAGCAGCTTGTGAGCCTCGTCGATATCCACGCCCTGCTTGGCGATGATGTCGGCAAGCTGCATGTAGCGCGTGCTGATGGAGTTGCCGAAGGTGTTCATCTGAGAGCCGTGGTCGTTGATGTAGAACTCACGCTGGATGTCGTAACCGGCGTGGTCCATAACACGGCAGAGGGAGTCGCCCAGCGCGGCCCAGCGGCCGTGGCCGATGTGCATGGGGCCGACGGGGTTGGCGGAAACGAACTCGACCTGGGTCTTCAGGCCGCCGCCGACGTTGGACTTAGCGAAGTCCATGCCCTTCTCGCGGGCCTCGCCGAAAATAGCGTTCTTGACGGCGACAGAGAGGTAGAAGTTGATGAAGCCGGGGCCTGCGATCTCGACCTTCTCGATCGCGGGGTCCTCGGGCATATGGGCAACGACGGCCTCGGCGATCTTGCGCGGGGCGCAGTGGGCCAGCTTGGCGGACTTCAGGGCCATGGTGGAGGTCCACTCGCCATGAGAAGTGTCAGCCGGTCGCTCGATGGCGCAATCGTCAAGTTCAAATGCGGAAAGGTCGCCGGCCTCTTGGGCCGCAGCAAGCGCAGCGCGTACCAGCTCTTCAATCTTCTCGGGCATAGATCCTCCTTGTGTTAAAGCCCCCGAGCTCTTGGTCACTCGTAGGGCAAAAGCCAGAGTTTGTAGCACTCTATCACAAGCGACGCACACTGTCGCAGGGTAAAGCCAATCGAAATTGCATATGCACAAAAATGACTACCGCTCTTGCGCGGTGGTACAAAGTTGGCGGTTTGCCTGCAATTTATACACGTTCTGGAAATGCATAAATGCTTGAATAAGCCGTTCTATTTATCGAATACTCTTACCTATCAGAGTTGTGTGCTTTTCCTGCATAAAGTAAGGGTTTGCGCACGTCAGCGTGTTATTCTAGACATACGTAAATTCGTACAAGTTGGAGGTAGCATGTTCTCAATCGGTCAACACGTCATTCATCCGGGTCAGGGAGTCTGCACCGTCGTCGGTTTTAGGGACGACACGCCGCAGCCCATGCTGTTGCTCGAGACCAAGCAGGGACATGCGCAGACGATCCTCATGTACCCCGTGGCGCAGGCCGACCGTCTGCATGCCGCCATCTCCCAGCAAGATGCCGAGCACCTGCTGAGCCACTACAACGAGTTGGAGTGCGACACCTTTACCGAGCGCAACAGCTCGCTCGAGGAGACGCACTTTAAGCAGCAGCTTAAGCTGGGTGCGCCCGAGACGGTCCGCGTGGCAAAAACCATGATGCACCGTATTCGCCAGGCCGAGGAAGCAGACAAAAAGCCCAGCTCTTACTACATGCGCGTACTCAAGGAGGCCAAACGCCGCTCCATCGAGGAGTTCGCCGTGGCCCTGGGCGTCACCGAGGAGGACGCCGAAGCCCGCCTAGCCCAAGCCGCCCTCAACTAACCCATCCGCACCAAAAACCACCACAAAGGGGACAGGCACCTTTGTGGTGGTTTTCTTGTTCTAGTAGTATTCATTCTTATCGATACCCACGAGCACAAGGAGTCCCTTATGGCAGAGCCGCTTACCGCCGGAATCACCCGCGACCGCGCGTTCGAACTGCTCAACGAGCACAACAAGGACCCGTTCCACATCACCCATGGCGAGACGGTCGAGGGCACTATGCGCTACTTTGCGCGCGAGTTCGACCCCGAGAACGAGGAGTTTTGGGGCATCGTCGGTCTGCTGCACGACCTGGATTGGGAGGAGCATGAGGACGACCCCATGAACCATACCATCTATGCTGCCGAGATCCTCGAAGGTGAGGGCGCCTCTCCCGAGCTTATCCGTGCCATCCAGACGCACACGTCCGATTTCAACTCTTCGCTGCCCAAGCCCGAGCTGCAGATGGAAAAGATCCTGTTTGCCTGCGATGAGCTCACCGGCCTGATCGGCGCCGCCGTCATCATGCGCCCGAGCAAGAGCGTCATGGACTTTACGACCAAGTCGCTCAAAAAGAAATTCAAGGACAAGCGCTTTGCCGCCGGCTGCTCGCGCGAAGTGATTTCGCAGGGTGCCGAGATGCTGGGCTGGGAGCTTCCCGAGCTCTTCGACCGCACCATCGCAGCCATGCAGTCCTTCGCCCCCGACCGCGACACCTTTCAGGCCTAGCACCAAAATCACCGCAAAGGGGCTTGGCCCCTTTGCGGTGATTTTTTGCGCGGGCGTTTAGGGGCGGACCTGGCCGGGGCCGCGGGGCTTGTATTTAGGTGGTGAGGGCCTCGGCGGCAAAGGGGCCGCGGGCATGGAGCTTTTGGGTCGAGATGCCGATCTCGGCACCCAGCCCAAACTCGCCGCCGTCAGTGAAGCGCGTGCTGGCGTTGGCGTAAACTGCCGAGGCATCGACCGCATCCAGGAAGCGCTCGCAGGCATCCTCGTCCTCGGCAACGATGGCCTCGGAGTGCATGGTGCCGTAGCGGTTGATGTGTGCGATGGCCTCGTCCTCGTTCGCCACGACCTTCACGCTCATCTCGAGCGCCAGGTACTCACGGCCCCAGTCCTCCTCAGTCGCGGCAACATAGTCATCGCCCTCCACAAGCCCGGCATCGGCGCATGCGGCGCAGGTTGCCTCGTCGCCGTGAATCAGCACGCCGTGGTCATGCAGCACGGTCACGACCGCGGGCAAAAACGCATCGACCACAGCACGGTCGACCAGCAGCGACTCGGCGGCATTGCACACGCCTACGCGCTGGGTCTTGGCATTAACGATAATGTTGAGCGCCTTATCAAAGTCGGCGGATTCATGCACGTAGATGTGGCAGTTGCCCGTGCCCGTCTCGATCACCGGCACAAGCGACTCGCGCACGCAGCGCTGGATCAGGCCTGCACCTCCGCGCGGAATGAGTACGTCGACAATACCGCGGAGCTTCATGAGCTCGCCGGTGGCCTCGCGGTCGGTGGACTCGATCATCGAGACGGCCTCGCGCGGGAAACCCTGGGCCTCAAGCGCATCGGCCAGCAGCTCGGCAATCATGGCACACGAGTGATAGGCCAGCGAACCACCGCGCAGAATGCAGGCGTTGCCGGTGCGGATGCAGATGCCCGCGGCATCGGCCGTCACGTTGGGGCGCGCCTCGTAGACCATGGCGACCAGGCCCAACGGCACGCTCACGCGGGTCAGGTCCACACCGCTCGCAAGCACGCGGTGGTCGAGCACGCGGCCGACGGGATCGGGCAGCTCGGCGAGCTTCTCCAGGCCGGCGGACATGCCCTCGACGCGCTCGGGCGTCAGCAGCAGGCGATCGAGCAGTCCGGCCGAGGTGCCCGCATCGCGCGCGGCGGACATATCGAGCTCGTTGGCGGCGACGATGGAGTCGACACCGTTGCGCAGTGCTGCGGCCATGGCGCGCACGGCCTCCTGACGCTGCTCATCGCTCGCCGTGGCAATCGAGGCCGACGCTGCCTTGGCGGCAACGGCAAGATCGTGGACATACGTGGCTATATCGACCGACATGGGCGGCCCTTTCTCCTAGAAGTTTGCAACCATGGTAGCCGATTTGCGCATGGCCTCGCCCGCGGCGGTAGAATTGGTCAACCCGAAACACCGCAACGAACGGAAGACTCACATGGCCCTCATCACTTCGTACCACGTCCCCGGCCTTTATGTCGAGGACCACAGCATCGACGTCCCCCTTGACTGGCGCGGCCTGGAGCCGATGCTCCTGGCCGTCGGCAGCACCATGCGCCGCGGCGCTATGCCGGCACCAATCGCCGGCGCGCCCGAGAGCATCAAGCTCTTCTACCGCGTGGTTTGCGCGCCCGACCGCATCAACGACGATCTGCCGCTGCTCCTGTTTTTGCAGGGCGGCCCCGGCGGCGAGAGCCCGCGTCCGCTGTCGCCCACAAGCGACGGCTGGATCGAGGAGGCCGTCAAGCACTTCCGCGTCGTCCTGCCCGACCAGCGCGGCACCGGGCGCAGCAGCTGTGTAGACGGGCGCACGATTGCCGCACTGGGCGAGCGCGCGGCGGCGGCCGGCTCCCAGTCCGCACGCCCCCAGGGCGTGCTGCGTCT
>UROA01000113.1 GCA_900549355.1 uncultured Collinsella sp.
GGCCCGTGGGTTATACCCTAAGAGCAAACCACCCTTTTTAAGGGTGGTTCTGATTGGCGCATTGGGGTCAGGTTACTTTGCAGCAACATGGTGCAGACAAACCTGACACCTTTGCACCAAACCCGCTGGGGCGGGCCTGACGATTGCGCACGGAGTCGTGGTGTGATTTGCGTCGGTGTCCGCGCGGCTCGGTATACTGGTACGGCTCAAACTATGGCGCTGCCCGCAGGCGCGCCGTCCGTCAGATGAGGAGTCGCCCATGACCCAGCCCCTGCCCTGGGAAAAGAACACTGCCGCGCCCGTGCCGCCCGCGCCGGAACCCGTGCCGCTCGATGCGTACACCGCCCCCGCCGCGCCGGAACCCGAGCTCGTTCCGCTCGACATCTACGACGCCCCGGCTCCGGCGCCCAAACCCGCCAAGCCGCTCGTCGACATCGACAGCCTTAATCCCGCTCAGCGCGAGGCGGTCCTGACCACCGAGGGCCCGCTGCTGGTGCTCGCCGGTGCTGGCTCGGGCAAGACCCGCGTCTTGACCTTCCGCATCGCACATATGCTCGGCGACCTGGGCGTTAAGCCCTGGCAGATCCTTGCCATCACGTTTACCAACAAGGCCGCGGCCGAGATGCGTGAGCGTCTGGCGGCACTCATTCCCAGCGGCACCCGCGGCATGTGGGTGTGCACCTTCCATGCCATGTGCGTGCGTATGCTGCGCGAGGACGCCGACCTGCTGGGCTACACCGGGCAGTTCACGATCTACGACGATGACGACTCAAAGCGCATGGTGCGCGACATTATGCAGGCGCTCGGCATCGAGCAAAAGCAGTTCCCCATCAACATGATCCGCAGCAAGATCAGCTCGGCTAAAAACGCCATGATCGGGCCCGAGGACATGCTCAAATCCGCCGACAGCCCCAACGACAAAAAGGCCGCGCAGGTCTACCTGGAGCTGGAACGCCGCCTGCGCGCCGCCAACGCGATGGACTTCGACGACCTGCTCGTGCGCACGCTCGAGCTGCTGCGCACCCGCCCCGAGGTGCTCGACAAGTACCAAGAGCGCTTCCGCTACATTAGCGTCGACGAGTATCAGGACACCAACCACGTCCAGTACGAGATCGCCAACCTGCTGGCCGCCAAGTACCAAAACCTCATGGTCGTGGGCGACGACGACCAGTCCATTTATAGCTGGCGTGGCGCCGACATCACCAATATCCTGGACTTTGAGAAGGACTTTAAAGACTGCAAGACCGTTAAGCTGGAGCAGAACTACCGCTCCACGGGTCATATCCTGAGCGCCGCCAACGCCGTGGTGCGCCACAACTCGCAGCGCAAGGACAAACGCCTGTTTACGGCCGAGGGCGACGGCGAGAAGATCCAGGCCTTCCAGGCAAGCGATGAGCGCGACGAGGGCCGCTGGATTGCCGGCGAGATCGAAAAGCTGCACTCCAAGGGCACGAGTTACGACGACATCGCCGTGTTCTACCGCACCAACGCCCAGTCGCGCATTCTCGAAGATATGTTCCTGCGCGCGGGCGTGCCCTACAAGATCGTGGGTGGCACGCGATTCTTCGACCGTGCCGAGATCCGCGACGTTATGGCATATCTCAAGATGATCGTGAACCCGGCCGACGAGATGAGCGTCAAGCGCGTCATCAATACGCCGCGCCGCGGTATCGGCTCCACCTCGATCCAAAAGATTGAGCAGCTGGCGCGCGACAACCGTTGCTCGTTCTTCCAGGCCTGCGAGATCGCGTGCGCCGAGACCGGCATGTTTAGCGCCAAGGTCCGCAACGGCCTGTCGAGCTTTGTGTCGCTGGTGCGCGAAGGTCGCCGCATGGACGGCGAGCTCAAGGACGTTGTCGAGATGATCGTCGATAAAACGGGCCTTCTGCAGGCCTTCCGCGCCGAGGGCACCATGGAGTCCGAGAGCCGCGCCGAGAACATTCAGGAATTCTTGGGCGTTGCTGCCGAATTTGAAGAGACGCACGAGGATATCGAGGGTACGCTCGAGAGCCTAGAAGAGCTGCGCGCAGCCGGTGTTGCCGACGTGCCTGCCGGCGCCGAGCCCGAGCCCATCGTGGTGAGCGCGCCCGCGCCCGAACCGGGGCCATCTGCCCCGGCATCCTCGTTTGAGGCGCTCGTCGGCGCGCGCGATGCCGCAGGTTCCAATCCGCTCGATAGCCTGGCGGCCCCGGCGCTTTCTCTGCAGGATGCCCTGGCCGCCGCCATCGCGGGCAACGCGTATGCCGCGCCGACGGAGTTGCCGGCGGGCGCCGTGCATGCCGACGAGATCGAGCACACCTACGGTCCGCTCACCTGCAAGGCGCTGCCGGCACTCATGGAGTGGCTGGCCCTGCGCTCCGACTTGGATTCCCTGGCCGGAGAGACGCATGCCATCACCATGATGACCATCCACTCCGCCAAGGGCCTGGAGTTCCCCGCGGTGTTCGTGGCCGGCATGGAGGAGGGCATCTTCCCGCACGTGCACGACTTTGGCGGCAGCGATGACCCGGGCAAGCTCGAGGAGGAGCGTCGCCTGGCCTACGTTGCCATCACGCGTGCCCGTAAGCGACTGTTCTTGACCTATGCGGCCACACGTCGCACCTACGGCTCGACCTCTGCCAACCCGCGCTCGCGCTTCCTCAACGAGATTCCGTTTGAGGATATCGAGTTTAGCGGTATCGGCTCTGCCGGTTTTGAGGGCACGGGCTGGGAGAAGCGCGGCGACCGTCACGGCACCTTTGGCTCGGGCATGGGCTCGGACATGTACGGCGGCAAGGTGTTTGGTTCGCATACGCGTTCGACCGGCGGTTCCGGTTCGCGCGGCGGATCGAGCTTTGACGATTTCTTTGGCGGCAGCAGTTACGGAACCGAGCGCCATCGCGGGGTCTCGCCCGACGCCGGCCGTGTTGTCTCGACCTTTGGTTCGGGCGCACCGCGAGCCAAAAAGCCCTCGTCCAAGGTGTCCCCGACGGTGGAGCGCAAGGTCGATCGCGCCAGCGCATCGCAGGACTTTGCCGCGGGCGATACCGTGAGCCACAAGACCTTTGGCACGGGTACCGTGATCTCGGTCGCTGGAGACATGATCGAGGTTCAATTCGAAAAGACCGGCCAGACCAAAAAGCTGATGAAGGGCTTTGCACCGATCGTTAAACTGTCGTAATCCCGGCGGACCTGGGCGGGCGTATGGGGCAACATCGCCTGCTCGGACAGTCCTGCGCAAGACGGAGGCCACATTAAGTGGCCTCCTTTGCGTGCGGAACTCGCGATCGATGTTGCCCCATACGCCCGCCCAGGTCCTTGGGTAACGTTGCTTGCGAACGCCGCTCCGCTCGTCCGCTTTTTGATTTGGAGAACCGGGTGGGCTGAAATGTAGATACGAGTAGGGGCTCCTCCGTTGATGAACGGGGGAGCCCCTTGTTTCGTTTTGGTTGTTGTTGTGACCTAGAGGTGGCTGATGATCAGTTCCATCTTGCCTTCGAGGTCGATGGAGCTGACGGTGCTGGGGGCCAGCAGGTGGCTTCCCTTGTGGACGGGGTCGCCACAGATGGTGCCTTCGCCGTCGATGACCGACAGGCACATGAAGGGCCAGCGCTGGTCGAGGGTCTTGCTGCCGTTGACGCGCACGCGATCGACGGTGTAGCAGGGGTTGGACTCGAGCTCGGTCACGCCGTCCACCTCGGGCGCGGTTATCGTGCCGTCGGTCGGAGCCTGGGCATCAAAGTCGATGCAGTCGAGGCTCTGCTCAATGTGCAGTGGGCGCAGCTTGCCGTCGGTGCCGGGACGGTCGTAGTCGTACAGGCGATACGTCACGTCGCTCGACTGCTGCGTCTCCAAAATGAGCGTGCCGGTCTTGATGGCGTGCACGGTACCGGAATCAATCTGGAAAAAGTCGCCCTTGTGGATCGGCAGTACGTTGAGCATGTCGCCCCAGCGGCCGTCCTCGATCATCTGTGCGGCCTCGGCGCGGTCATGCGCGCGCTGGCCGACGATGATTGTGGCGCCGGGCTCGCAGTCCAGCACATACCAGCACTCGGTTTTGCCCAGGCTGCCGTTCTCGTGCTTGGCGGCGTACTCGTCGTTGGGATGAATCTGGATCGAAAGGTCGTCCTTGGCGTCCAGAATCTTAATGAGCAGCGGGAACTCCTTGCCCTCGCAGTTGCCAAAGAGCTCGCGGTGCTCGGCCCACAGCCACGACAGCGTGTGGCCTGCATACGGGCCCTCCGCAATCTGGCAGTCGCCGTTGGGATGGGCCGAGATGGCCCAGCACTCACCGATGGGCCCCTCGGGAATGTCGTAACCAAATACGGTTTCGAGCTGGCGGCCGCCCCAGATCTTCTCGTGGAAGATCGGCGTCAGTTTAATCAAATCGGACATATTCATACCCCCATTGTGTTGCGCGGGCGCCGCGTAAAACTGCTCAAAACGAGCGCCCGCGTGACTACAAAAACCTATGCCAACGTTACGTTGTGCAACTCAAAGCGGTCGCCAACGTTGCGCGAGATCGAATACTCAAAGGCGGCGCCGCTGTCCAAAAAGCCAATTTGGGTGAGCTCGAGCAGGGGAGAGCCAAGTTTGGTGTCCAGACGCTCGGCTTCTTCCTCGGTTGCTGCCACGGCGCGAATGGTACGGTGGAAGCTCGAAATCTTCAGCCCACATTGCTCGCGGATGAAGCGGTAGACCGATCCGTACAGATCCTTCTTTTTCAGCCCTGGAATCAGCTCGAGGGGCATGTAGGTGTACTCGATAACGATGGGCTTCTCATCGGCCTGACGCACGCGCACGACGTGATAGGCAAAGTCATCCTCGGCAATTCCCAGCTGGGCTGCGATGTCCGCCGGTGGATTAACGATCGAGAAATCGTAGACCACCGAGGTCACCTTCTCCCCGCGATGCTCATACGAAAAACCCTGGGCACGGTCGTTTTTGCCCTGGAAAAACGCCTGGCCGGGAAGTCCCGCCGTGTCCTTAACGTAGGTACCCGATCCGCGTCGGCTGGTAATAAGACCTTCCTCGGTGATTTGTTCAATAGCTCGTTTGACGGTGATTTTTGAAACGCTATAGAGCTCGCAGAACTCAACGACGGTGGGAAGCTTGTCGCCCGGTTTAAGAGCGCCATCCTCAATACTTCGACGAATATCTGCAGCTATCGCCTCGTATTTGGGAATCATGGAACCTCCTTTCCAACTTGGTTGAGTATAAAAGAAAGTATAGTCAACACCTAAGTATCCCTATTATATATTTAAAAAGTTCGAGAAAGATATAATTAAAAGTCGCTTTGCATATAAACTAGAGCGCTCTAAATAGATAAACATCTGAGTAATGTCGTGTTAAGCGGTCATTCGCGTTTTCCCAGATAAAACCTACCAAAACAAACCTGTCCTTTTTGGTAGGTTTTTGCCTTGGGAGCGGTACCATACAGGCAATGTTTAAACGAGAAAGGCGGGCTCCCATGGAACCTAAGCAGTATTACATCGGCATCGACGTCGGCGGCACCTCGGTCAAGGAGGGTCTGTTCGATGAGGACGGAAACCTGCTTGCCAAGGCCAGCGTGCCCACGCCTCCCATCGTTGACGCTGCGGGCTTTGCCGCGGTGACCGAGGCTATCGACCAGGTGGTCGCCAAGGCCCAGATTCCGCGTGCCTTTGTGTCGGGCATTGGCCTGGCCGTTCCGTGCCCCATCCCGGCATCGGGCGATGCCAAGGTCAAGGCGAACATCGCCATCAACCTGCCCGAGCTCAAGATCGCCATCCAGGAGCACTGCCCCGACGCGGTCGTTAAGTACGAGAACGACGCCAACGCTGCTGCTATGGGCGAGGCCTGGCTCGGCTCTGCCAAGGGCGTACAGAACGTGGTGATGGTCACCATTGGTACCGGCGTGGGCGGCGGCGTTATCGTTAACGGCGACGTGGTATCGGGCGTTGTGGGTGCTGGCGGCGAGATTGGCCACATGTGCCTGAACCCGGCCGAGGAGCGCACCTGCGGCT
>UROA01000114.1 GCA_900549355.1 uncultured Collinsella sp.
GCGGGTATTCACAGGTGGCCCATGCCCACACCCCCCCCGCCGTTGGACTCGATGGTGCGGCCGATCTTGTTGATCACGCCGCCCACCGGGCAACCAGTGATCAGAATGCGCTTGGCATCCGCCGCAACCGGGCGCTCGCCCGCGTCGTAGGCCTCGCGCAGCTTGGCAACCTTTTGCTCCAGCTGCTGCGTATAGGCCTCGATATCAAAGCTGAACGTGCCGGCAAACATGGTGCTCATCAGGTCGACGCCGCTCATGGCCGCAGGCTGGTTGGCCTGCAGCGCGAACATATCGAGCTGCGCCGCACGCAGACGGTTGCGACGTCGGACGGCAGCGCGCAGGTCATCGTCGGTAATCGTGATGCCGTAGAAGCCCTCGAGCTCCTCCTTGAGCAGACGGCACTCCTCGTACCAGCCCTCGCGCTCGTAGGCGCGGTCGCGGCCCTGCGGCAGGTGCAGAATGTGCGTGCGCTTGAGCTCGTTGAGTAGCTCGTACATCTTCTTCTTGCCGTCGCAGGTGGTCTCGCCGATGATCATGTCACTAAAGTACGTAAACGGGCACTTTTGCGAGTAGGCAAAGCCGTACGTCGACTTGATGAGCGGGCAGAGGTTTGCCGGCAGCACCTTCTCGGCCTCGGGAATCACCTCATCGGACGTACCGCACAGAGCCACGCTCGAGGCGCCCGCGGCATCGATAATCTCGAGCGGCGTATAGCTGCACAAAAAGCCGACCAGGCGATTTCCCGCCTGCTTATAATCCTTGACGCGAATAAACGCCGCCTTGCGTTGCTCGTTGAACTCCTCAAACGTGGACGGCAGCGGTTGCTCTTCGATATCGGACATAGTGGTTCCCCTCTCTTGCACCGATATACCGACAATTAAACAACAAACCCACGCCATACCCAAAAGGAAGCATCCTCTAGGGAATAGCGTCGATAAGCTCCTGCGTATACGGATCGCTCGGGTGCGCGATCACGTCCTCGGCTGCGCCTTCCTCGACAAGACGACCGTGGTAGAGCACACCAATCCGGTCGGACATATGCCGAACCACACGCATATCATGCGTGATAAACAGCAGCGCCACGCCCGTCGTGCGCTGCAGATCGCGAAGCAAGTTGAGCACTTGGGCCTGAACGGACACGTCAAGCGCCGAGACTGGCTCGTCGCATACCACAAGGCGCGGCTCGCAAATAAGCGCCCGTGCCAAATTGAGTCGCTGACGCTGTCCCCCCGAAAGGTCATGCGGATAGCGGTCATAATGCTCCGCCAGAAGACCGACCGAGGCCAGGGCCGAGAGCGCGCGCCCATGGCGCTCATCCGCATCGCGCACGCCGGCGATAATCAGCGGCTCCTCCAAAATGCGGCCGACACGGTTGCGCGGGTCAAAAGCCGTAGAGCTATCCTGGAATACCAGCTGGATCTCGCGGCGAAACGGCTGGCGTTCGCGCTCTGACATCGTGACGAGGTCGTGCCCGCGATAGACAATCGAGCCGGAATCCGCACGCTCGAGACCACAAATCAGGCGTCCAGTCGTCGACTTGCCCGATCCGGATTCGCCAACTAGGCCATAGACCTCGCCCGGCGCGATCTCAAACGACAGATCGTCCACGGCGGTAAAGGCCTGACGCTTAAAACCTGAGCCCGGCATGGGATACGCTTTAGTCAGATGTGAGACCCTAAGCAGGGCTTCGCTATCAACAG
The DNA here is from genome assembly GCA_900549355.1 of uncultured Collinsella sp. Lineage (GTDB taxonomy): Bacteria > Actinomycetota > Coriobacteriia > Coriobacteriales > Coriobacteriaceae > Collinsella. Next base: position 1,701 of record UROA01000114.1, read on the forward strand.
CCATGGCACTCCCCTTTCTCGACTAGCCAGCATTTAGACCGGTCGCACGTATTCACGTCAACCAGCGGAGGCTCCTGCGCGCGGCAACGCTCGTCCGCCCGGGCGCAACGAGGCGCAAAGCGGCATCCACAGGGTATTGCCATAAGCGGCGGCACTGTGCCCGGAATATCCGCCAGCGTGTCAACTCGCTCACCTTCGAGCGGCGGAATGCTCGCGATGAGCCCCTGGGCATACGGGTGGCTCGGGCGCTCCATAAGGCCGCAGGCGTCGATCTCTTCTACGATTTGACCCAGATACATGACGTGCACGCGCGAGCAGATGCTCGTGACGACACCCAAATCATGGCTGATAAAAAGCACTGCCATGCCCTCGGAACTGTTGAGGTCGCGCAGGAGATCCAAAATCTGTTTTTGAGTCGTCGTGTCAAGTGCCGTGGTGGGCTCGTCGGCAATCAGCAGGCGCGGGTGCCCGGCGAGCGCCATGGCGATCATCACGCGCTGACGCATGCCGCCGCTAAAATCGCCCGGATACATGTCGAAGCGAGCCGTGGCATCTCGAATTCCCACACGCTCCAACAGCGATAGAGCCTCGTTGCGGGCTTCGCGTCGGCTCACCTTACGGTGGGCCCGCACCGCCTCGATAACCTGCGCGCCCACCGTCATGACGGGGTTGAGTGAGGACAACGGGTCCTGGAAGATCATGGCGATATCGCAGCCGCGCACCTCGCGCATACGCTTGAGTGGGCGCGCGAGCAGGTCCTCCCCGTCAAAGAGAATCTGACCGGTATAGGCCATCTTCTGTTCATGCTCCAATAGGCGCATGACACTCTGGGCAAACACCGACTTACCGCAGCCGGACTCGCCGACAACACCAACGATCTCACCGGCATCGATATGTAGGTTGAGTTTGTTGACGGCTTCCAGCGCGTTGCCATCGCGGCCCACAAACGAGATGCAGAGGTCGCGCACGTCCAAAAGATTCTGAGCCATGGGCTAGTCCTCCTTGGTCTTGGGGTCGAGGGCGTCGCGCAGGCCGTCGCCGGCCAGATTGAGCGAAAGCACGCTCGCGATGATGGCTGCTGCCGGGAAGAAAATCATCCACCAGGCTTTGCGCATCACGTTCTTGCCCGCCTGCAGGATGTTTCCCCAGCTGGCGTCGGGCGCCTTGATACCCAGGCCCAGAAACGAGAGGGCGGCCTCCGAGAGCACGGCCTCGGCAAAGACGAAGGTCGCCTGCACCAGGAAGGGCGCCATAACGTTGGGCACGATATGCAGCCACACGATGCGCGCGGTCGAGGCGCCCTGCACGCGCAGGGCCTCCACAAAGGGCTCCTCCTTGACCACCATCGCACGCGAGCGCACGATGCGCGCCATGCTGGGCGTATAGACGATGGAGAGCGCGATGATGACGTTCCAGACCGAGGCGCCCATCATGGCCATGAGTGCGATAGCCAAAAGCACGCCTGGAATGGACATAAGGCCGTCGCAGATGCGCATGAGAATATGATCGAGCCTCTCGTTGTAGCACGCATAGGCGCCGATCACCAAGCCGAGCGCACTCGTCGCGAGCGTGACGGCAATGCCGACGCCAAGCGACACGCGCGCGCCCGCGATGACGCGGGCAAGCAGGTCGCGGCCAAAGTCATCGCAGCCAAAGGGATGCGCAGGCGAAGGTGCCGAAAGTCGCAACGCCATCTCCTGCGCATTGGGATCAACCGTCCACACCAGCGGACCGACGAGCGCGATCAGCGCAATCGCCAGGAAAATGCAGCCGCCGACCACAAACCCCTTGTTGGCAAGAGCCTTCTTAAAGTTTGCCATCATGCATCGCCCCATTTGCGAGCGCGCGGGTCAAAAGCGCCGTAGGCAAGGTCGACGGCCAGATTGATCACCGAATTCAATAAGGCGATGACCAGCAGCACGCCCTGAATCACCGGATAGTCGCGACGCTCGATAGAGCTCGTGACCAGCTGGCCCAAACCGGGGATGTTAAAAATGGCCTCAGTCACCACGGCGCCCGTAATCAGGGCGCCAAAAGAATAGCCGACCGAGGTGAGAATCGGCAGCGCTGCGTTGCGCAGGGCATGGGCCAGCACCACGCGAAACTCGGAGACGCCCTTGGCACGCGCCGTCTTGACGCAGTCAAGCTGCATGGCCTCGATAACGCTCGAACGGGTCATGCGCATGAGCAGGGCCGCCTGCACGCATCCAAGCGATATGGCCGGCAACGCAAGATAGCGTAAATGGCTGAACCAGCCCTTCGATAGCGGCGCATAGCCGGCCACCGGGAACACACGCAACGTGACGGCAAACAGCCACATAAGCATGAGCGCCATCAAAAAGCCGGGTATCGCCACGCCCAAAAGAGCAACGACACGCAAGACCGCGTCGGTGCGCGACCCATGTTTGAGGGCAGCGACGACGCCGCAAGGCAGTGCAATCAACAGCGCGATGAGCTGTGCCAGAAGCGCGAGCGATAGCGTGGGGCCAAAGTGCTCGGCGATCGCCTGCGTGACGGGCTGCCGCATAAAATACGAATCGCCCAGGTCGCCGGTAAGCACGCCGCCCATCCACTCAACGTAGCGCTGCGGCAGCGGCTCGTTGAGTCCCAGGCTATCGTTGACGCGCTCGATCTGGTCGGCCGAAGCCTCCATGCCGAGCATCGAAGAGGCCGGGTCACCCGGTGTGAGATAGATAATCAAAAACACGACAACCGAGATGATGAGCATCACCGGAACCATCGCGCCTATACGTTTGAGCGTGTACTTCATCATGCGAGGCGTCTATTTCCCCTCTGAACGTGGACAGGGCGTGGCGGCCACAGGGGACCAGACCCCTCCAGCCGCCACGCCATCTATTGCATTACTCCGGACGCTTGGCGTTCCAAATGATGGCCCCGTCGAGCACCTCGACGTCCTCGACGTCTGCCTGGGTGCCCGTGATGGAAGCGTAGTGGCAAAGCGGCTCGATGACGGCGATCTCATAGAGGCGTTCCTGAGCCTCGGCCCACTTCTTGGCCGCAGCGTCGGTGTCCTTGGCGGTGCGGGTCTCGGCCACGAGCTTGAGCGCCTCCTCGTCGGACAGGCCATAGAAGGCCTTGGAGACCGAGAGGGACTGGGCCGGGATGGGCTTGTAGTTGGTGGAGGCCACAAAGAGGTCCCACTGCTCGGGCTTGCCGGAGCGGATGTCCATGAAGGTCGCGAACTCGTAGCTGTCGACCTCGGCGGTGAAACCGGCCTTCTCGAGCTGTTCCTGCAGCGCGACGGTGGCGTTATACATATCCTTGTAGTCGGGGGTGGTCAGTAGCTTGACCGTTTCACCGGCATAGGAGGTCTTGGCCAGAGCCTTCTTGGCGGCCTTGGCGTCGGCCTGGTTGAAGTACTTCTTGCCCGCGTCGGTCGCCCACTGAGTGTTCTCGGGGTTGCCAAGGTTGGGATCGATGTTGAAGAGCTCCTTCTCGCCATAGGCGGCAAGAGCGGCCGCCTCGCAGTCGATAGCCATGAGGGCGCACTTGCGGATCTCCTCGTCGGCGAAGATGCCCTCGTTCATGTTGAGGAAGGCGGTCAGAACGCCGGCGTTATGGGTGTAGAGCTTGACGTCGTCGTTGCCGTCGAAGTCGTGGTAGTTCTCGGTGGGGATCTCGCCAGCGATATCGTACTCGCCGGTCTCAAACCCGCTCACGCGCGTGGAGGCCTCGGTCACGAACTGATAGTAGATGTCCTTGGTGGGCGCGGAGACCTTGCCGGTGTAGCCCGAAGCCTTGCCGTGGGCAGCGACATAGTCCTCGTAGCAGGTGAGATGGACGTACTGGTCCTGCTTCCACTCCGCAAACTTGTAGGCACCGGTACCCACGTACTCGGTCACGCCGGTATCGCCCGCGGCCTCGATGACCTCGGAGGGGAAGATGCCCGGATACTGGGAGTGATTGCCCAGGATGATCAGAAAGTCGATGGCGGGCTCGGTCAGCGTGCAGGTGACCTCGTGGTCGCCCGAGGCGGCGAAGGTGGCGCCGGGCAGCAGACTCGCGGCGCGGTCGTTGACGGTGAGCCAGCGGTTCATCGAGGCCACGACGTCCTCGGAGCCAAGCTCCTTGCCGTTGTGGAAGGTGACGCCCTCGCGCAGCTTGATGGTGTAGGTCAGGCCGTCGTCGGAGACCTCATAGCCCTTGGCCAGCACGGGCTGGGGCTCGTAGTCGCTATCGAGGCCAAAGAGCGGCTCGACGACGTTGCAGATGATGTCCATGGTCACAAGCGACGACGTGGTGTGCGGATCGAGA
>UROA01000115.1 GCA_900549355.1 uncultured Collinsella sp.
AAGCTTCTTTCCGGAATCCCGGTAAATTTCCCGCAACGGGAGGTTTACCGGTTTTTTTCATTACTTTTGCAGATAGTCCCATGCGGGCGCATCCCGTGCGGGAATCGTCCGGCAAGGCACAGCGAGGCGCTGCACGGCACGACAAGGCGGCAGCACAGCGGGGCCGGGTGTAACGGAGCGGCCGGGATACCCGCTTCCCCCGTTCCGCACCGCGATACGGACATAAGAGAAAAAACGAACCGATATGAGCGTTACTATTCCCGCAGGCAGGATCAACAGGCTTTTCGGCACCGACGGAGGTGTGATGCTGTCGCTCTATGCCGATTTCCCGGAGGAATTCGATACCGGCACCCCGCTGCTGGTCACGATCGACGCCCTCGAAGTGCCGCTCTACTGCGAACGCTTCGAACGCCGCGGCACCTCGGGCGCCGTGGCCTCATTCGCCGATTTCGACACCGAGCGCCGGGCTCAGGAACTCGTCGGGCTTGAATTCCGTATCGAATGCGACGAGGACGAAGACGACGAATTCTACCTGGAAGACCTGATCGGCTTCGCCGTGACCTGCACCGAAGCGGGCGCGGACGGCGCAAAGGGAGCGGCCGCCTTCACGGGTTCGGTCACGGACTACTACGACAGCGACGCCAACCCGCTTTTCGAGCTGGAGATCGGCGGCCGCACGGTGCTCCTCCCCGCCGCCGAGGAGTTCATCGCCCATATCGACTTCGGGGGGCGCACGATGAAACTGGTGCTGCCCGAAGGGCTGCTCGACCTGTAAATAACAATATTACTATGGCACGTGTCGTAATCGGACTTTCGGGCGGCGTCGATTCGGCGGCCCTGTATCCGCCCAAGCGCTTCCTGGGCGCAGCCCGTAATATCGAGAACGGTGGCTCGCTCACCATCCTGGCCTCTGCCCTCATCGACACCGGTTCCAAGATGGACGAGGTCATCTTTGAGGAGTTCAAGGGCACCGGCAACATGGAGCTTAAGCTCGACCGCGACCTAGCCGATCGCCGCATCTTCCCGGCTATCGACCCCGTTGCCTCCGGTACGCGTAACGAGGACCTGTTGGTCGACAAGCAGATGCGTCCGTTTGTCTTTGGTCTACGTCGCATTCTTGCCGGCATGAACAACACCGAGCGCGCGGCCGCATCGTTTATCAAGGGTCTAAAGGGCACCAACACCAACCAGGAGTTCCTGGTGCGTTCGGCCAAAAAGCACAGCGACTACGAGCAGACGTTCTAGGTTGTAATCCACACGCAGCGTTAATCATCAATGCGATAAAGGGTCGGGGCTTTGAGCCTCGGCCCTTTTCTATATCGCCGCTTCGCACTTATTTTTGACCATAAGACTTGCAAGCAGCAGGTTTCCCGTTTCAATCCGACATCGTCGCTTGCAATCGACAGGGCGGTTTCGCATAATAGCTTTTAAGCTTCGCGACGGAAAACGCAGATGAAACGAACCATATACCGTTGCTTTGGGGCATAGCCCCGCTTCATCTTCTCTCGCGCAGCCAACTGAATGATGCGATTTGGGTGCTGGAAGATGGGGAGAGCTCATGGCTTCTTCTGATGCAACACAACGAGCAGTCCTTGCCGGACTTTCGTGCGGGATCGGCCTTGCCGCTCCCGTGGTTATGTATGCCGCGACGCTGCCGTTTTCGTCGGTGAACGAGACGGTCGTGGCGGGTGCGGTTCCCTTCGCCGTGGGTGCGGTGGCGGGCGTGGGTATCTATGCCGCCTCGCTGGGTATCTCCGAGTACCGTGCGCAGCGTGAAGAGCGTCTGTTCCAGCCCGATGCCATGGGCGGTGCCGCCAATCTCAATCAGCATCAAAGCGAGTTCAAGACCGCCTCGATTCCAGCCCAGCAGCAGGATGCGACTCCTTACGCTGCGACTTCTGCTTCTCAGGCTCAGGCGGAGCAGTCTACCTCGGCATTCCTTTCCGGCCTGACTGGTGCGTTCCAGCGCCGTCATGCCGATGACGGTGTCCCTACCATCGCTCGAGCCGCAGATGCTATGGACGAGGACGAGGCTTGGTCCATGATCGACAGTATGCTCGACGACGATTCGCCGGTGAGCTGCGACCCTGCACACTCGCGCGACGTCTATCAAGTCGCCATCGACGAGCTCACCAACGGCGGGCAGACCGGCTCCTTCAATCGCGACGACATCGCCGCCGCGGCACGCGCCGTGTCTGGTTCCCAGGCCGCCCCTGCGGGCAGCACGGCGGCTTTCGTGGCACTCGTTGCCAACGCGGCAGCCAATAACGCCTACAACGCTACCTCGGCGGACGCGAACGCTTCTGCCGACAATTCGTACGTTGATGAAGCCATGACTGCGGACGAGGAGGCCGTTGCCGCCCGCCGTGCCGCCGAGAGCTCGCTTTGGGGCGCTCCTGCCCAGCAGCAGGCGGCTGAGGCTGCGCCGTACAATGCAAACCTCGCCAGCATGCCTATCATCTCCGGTGCCGCGGACATCGATCTCGATGACCTCGATGAGCCTGCGGCCATCACCGCATCGATTGATGTCCAAGATCGCATCGACACCGGCGACCTTCCGGACGCCTCGCTCGAGGTTGATGTTCCCATGGCCTATTACTCGGGCCACGAGGACATGTGGGCCGCCGCCACCGCGATTCTGGATGAGATTGACGAGCCTGCTCCTGTTGCAGCCCCCGCTCCCGTCGCTGCCCCTCAGCCTGCTGCCCCCGCCTATGTCGGCCGTCACAGTGCTGTTTTCCCCGAGGATACTGCCCGTATCTCACGCGAGAGCATCGAGCGGGCCGAGGCTATTGCCGCCGGCATTATGGAAAACCGTCGTCACGAGCGCGTCAATCAGATCCTCGAGGAAGAGATCGAGCGCCTGCAGTCCTCTACCGCCAAGCGTACGGGCCGTGCCTATCTGAGCGTTATCGAGGGCGGTACCGCCAGCTTCGCGCCGCTCCGCGCGGAGGCATAACTTCTGCATGGTTAAGATCAATCGAAAATGGGCGGTTGTAACCTGCCTGATGGCGCTCTTGATCTGGGGCAATTCGCTGGTTCCCGGCTCGGGGTCGGGCTCGCTGAGCCTGACGGTCATGGAAGCTATCCGCGGTTTCCTGCACGGCGTGGGACTTCCATATGAATGGGTGACCAACTTTGTTGTTCGCAAGTGCGCGCATTTTACCGAGTATATGGTGCTCGGCATCTTGGCAACGCACGCCTTTGATTTTGAGGGCCGGCGCACCTTTGACGTGCTGCTGCCCACGGCGGTGTTCCTGCTGCTGATTCCCTCGATCGACGAGACGATTCAGCTCTTTGTGCCGGGACGCGCCGGCATGATCACCGATGTGATGATCGACTGCTGTGGAGCGGCAACGGGCGTTGTGCTCCGATATCTCTTACGGTCGCTGATGTGCGCCAAAAAGGCCGCCTAGGACGTATTGTTTGGTCCTAGGCGGCCTTTTTTATTTGAGGGCTTATATGAGGCGTGGTGGCGTCGTTCCATTGGTCGGATTTGCCGGGCGCGCCACGCCCTGTGGGTGCGTCTGCTACTGAAGCGCCTGTGCGCCCAAGGCCAAGCAGCCCATGATGCCCTGCTTGCCCTCGAGGCTGTTGTTGACGATGTAGGTATCGATGTCGTTGACCTCGGGCGTGACGATATAGCCGTTGAGCATTTCGGCACACTTTTTGCGTGCGAGCGGCACGATGGGGGTGTGGTCGGCCACGCCGCCACCGATGATGATCTTTTGCGGCGCGTAGCACAGCGTGTAGGTCATGAGCGCCTGTGCCAGATAGCCTGCGAGCAGGTCCATGGCCTCCGGGTCATCGGCCATGTCTCCGGCGCTCTTGCCATCCCAGCGCTTTTTAACGCCGGGGCCGGCGATGAGGCCCTCGAGGCAGTTGTCGTGGAAGGGGCAGGCGCTATGCTCACCGATGGTGTCGCGCGGGTCGCGCGTGACCAGGATGTGGCCGGCCTCGGGATGCATCATGCCGTGCACGAGCTTACCGCCCGAGAGCACGCCGGCGCCCACGCCGGTGCCGATGGTCAGATACACAACGTCAGTGAGGCCCTGGGCGCAACCAAAGGTGACCTCGCCCAGGCAGGCGACGTTGACGTCGGTGTCGTAGCCACAGGGGATATTGAGCTCGTTTTGGATGGTGCCCAGCAGGTCGAAGTAGCGCCATGCCGTTTTGGGCGTCTCCAGGATCTTGCCGTATTGGGGCGAGGCAGGGTTGACTGCGGTGGGGCCAAAGGCGCCGATGCCCAGCGCGGCGATGCCCTTGTCGGCAAACCATGCGTTGACGGCCTCGACAGTCTCCTGCGGGGTCGTGGTCGCGACCTGCTCGCGCTCCAGGACCGTACCGTCTGCATAGCCCGTGGCGCAGACCATCTTGGTGCCGCCGGCCTCGAGCGCTCCGATAAGCTGCTGTTCTGCCATAGTATTCCTCTCTCTGGGACGAGTTGCTCCGTGACTAAAGTATAGAGCTCTAAACCATTTAAGAAAGCGCTATAAAAAGAAGCCTCGCAACGCGGCGGGCGGTGCGAGGCTTCTTTGGTTGCTTTAGTTGCCGGGCCGTCCTTACCCGCGCGGCTTGATTTTATCACGTAGCGACTTGAGGTTCTCCAGTGCCGCATTAAGCGTCTCGTTCCGCTTGGCAAAGTGGAAACGAATCAGATGGTTGACGGGCTCGCGGAAGAAGCTCGAGCCGGGCACGGCGCCCACGCCCACCTTGGATGCGAGGTCCTCGCAGAATTCGAGGTCGCTGTCATAGCCAAACTCAGAGATGTCCATCATGACGTAGTAAGCGCCCTGCGGCACGTTGTGCTCAAGACCGATGCTATCGAGCCCCTGGCAGAACAGGTCGCGCTTGGCGGTGTAGAGGTCGAGGACCTCCTGGTAATAGCTGTCGTCGAAGTTGAGGGCGGTGACGACAGCTTCCTGCAGGGGAGCGGCGGCACCCACGGTGAGGAAGTCGTGGACCTTCTTGATGCGCTCGGTGATTTGGGCCGGGGCAATGGTGTAGCCAAGACGCCAGCCGGTGATGGAGTACGTCTTAGACAGCGAACTGCAGCTGATGGTTCGCTCGAACATGTCGGGCAGCGTGGCCATATAGACGTGCTCGTGGGGCGCGTAGACGATGTGCTCGTATACCTCGTCGGTGATGCAGTAGGCGTCGTACTTTTTGCAGAGGTCGGCGATAAAGGTGAGCTCCTCGCGCGTAAAGACCTTGCCGCAGGGGTTGGAAGGGTTGCACAGGACGATGGCCTTGGGGTCGTTGTCGCGGAAGGCCGCCTCGAGCACCTCACGGTCAAAGTCGAATGTGGGCGGGTTGAGCGGCACGTAGATGGGCTCGGCGCCCGAAAGGATCGTGTCGGCGCCGTAGTTCTCGTAGAATGGCGAGAAGATGACGACCTTGTCGCCGGGGTTCGTGACCGTCATCATGGCGGCCATCATGGCCTCGGTGGAGCCGCAGGTGACTACGATATTCTCGTTGGGGTTCACCGGCATGCCCATAAAGTGCTCCTGTTTGGCGGCGAGCGCCTCGCGCATGGCCTGGGAGCCCCAGGTGATGGAGTACTGGTGATAGAGCGGCTTGGGGTCGCTGGCGATGGCGCTGAGGCTGTTGAGCAGCTGCGCCGGGGGATCGAAGTCGGGGAAGCCCTGCGAGAGATTGACGGCGCCATACTTATTGGAGATGCGTGTCATGCGGCGGATGACCGAATCGGTAAACGTTGCCGTGCGGTTGGATAGTTCTTTCATGCCGGTCCTTTCGAGCATTTGCAGTGGGGCAAGTTTACTCCTATGGAACCGGTAGGATTTGTCCGAAATGGATCAAAAAAACTCTTTGGTTGATTTCCGATCTCAGCCGAACACTTTGAGCGGATAGGCCGTTCCCGCAGTTAGCTGAACGCCCCCGCGGCCCCTCTTGGGGTCCGGGGGCGCCGTTTTCCCAGTTGAAGG
>UROA01000116.1 GCA_900549355.1 uncultured Collinsella sp.
GTTGGCGACACGACACGCCCCACCAATAAAATGCCGCTCGCCGGGGCGTCGCAGAACGATTCCCCGGCGAGCGGCCGATTAATATTGTCTATCTCAAAACGTCGTTACTTTTTGTCAAAACGACCATAGAGCGCAAACGAGAGCGCCGCAGAGATAACCCAAGTCAAAGCGATGCAGACGACAATCATGATCAGGTTCATGGGATTGCCGCTTGGATCGGCATAAACGGGCAACGAGGTAATGCCGGGCATAACAAAGCCGAAGCACTTTGCGCCGAGAACAACAGTAAGCGCACCGCCAATGCCATCCGCGATCATCGCAGCGATAAGCGGAGTCCTGTTAGGAACCTGAACGGTAAACAAGGCGGGCTCGGAAATTCCCATAAATGCTGAGAAGGCGCACGTCATTGCAGCGGACTTGAGCTTTTCGTCGGTCATGCGCAGGGCCGCACCAAAAGACGCACCGCTTTCGGCGAGGTTATGGCAGAAAGAGATCGGGAGCAGATAGTCATACCCAAGCGTTGCGATATTGGAAATCTGGATAGGGCTCGTTGACTGATGCATGCCGAAGAGCACAATAAGCGGCATAAAGAAGCCCAGCAGAAAACCGGCAACAGGGCCCAACGTCGAGAATAGCCAAACGATACCGTTGGCGAGACCAAGACCGCACCAGGCACCAATCGGAGCGAGCACAAACAGGTTGACCGGAATCACGATAGCAAGGGAGAGTGCCGGGACGACAACGAGCTTAAAAAGATCCGGCACGACCTTGTCGATTGCGCGATATACAAAGGACAAGCCAATGACGCCAAAGATGACCGGGAACACGGAATCGGCGTAGCTAAAAATCGGCACCGTAAAACCGAACAGCGCAAGAGGCGTCTCGCCCGTACCGACAGCGTTGACAATGGTCGGGTACATCAGCGATCCGGCAACACAAAGCGCAAGCGAACGGTTGACTCGGAACTTATCAGCTGTAGACATTGCCAGCAAAAACGGCAAGAAGTAGAACGGGATATCCGAAATCATATTGAATATCGCAAAGTCGCCGGCACCCGTGTCGATTCCAAAAGCCGCGATAGCAGCCAGGATGCCCTTTACGATACCTCCCGCCACCAGCGCGGGAATGATAGCGGAGAAGATGCCGGTGATGATATCGAATACGCGAGCCGAACCTTTTTGGAGCTCAGGCTGCTCGGCATCGGCGGAGACCTCGCCACCCATCCTGTCGCCTAGCATGGGCTCCAATTCGTCATATACCGACCCCACGCTGGCGCCGATGATAACCTGCCACTGCCCGTCTTTAACCTGCGCGCCCAAGGCGCCGTCAAGCGTCTTAAGGGCCTCCAGGTCTGCCTTGCTATCGTCCTTCAGGTTGAATCTGAGCCTTGTAATGCAGTGCGTTGCCATAACAACGTTATCGGCGCCGCCCACGAGCTCGAGGACACGAGCGGCCAGTTCCTTCTTGTCTGCCACAGCAATCACTCCTACCCAAGATCCTCGCCATTAGTGGCGATACATTTCTGGTACCAATAGAAAGAGTCTTTACGCAAGCGCTCCGCAGTGCCGTTGCCGCAATTATCCAGATCGACATAGATAAGCCCGTATCGCTTGTCCATCGTAAGAGGACCGCAGGCAACAAGGTCAATGAATCCCCAGATCATGTATCCGCGCACGTCAACACCATCGATTACTGCCTCTTTAAGGCACTTTATGTGCTGGCGCAAATAATCGATTCGATACTCGTCGTGGATGCTGCCATCCTCCTCGACCACATCAGATGTACCGAGGCCGTTCTCGGCGATATACAGGGGCAGCCCATAGCGGTCATACATCTGGTTAAGGGTAACCCTCAGGCCAATGGGATCGAGCTGCCAGCCCCACTCACTCGTCTCGAGATAAGGGTTCTTGTTTGCCATGACCAGATTTCCCGCAGTCTTCTCCCATCCCTGATCGCAGGTGGATACCTGGGAAAAGTAGTACGAGAAGGCCAGGAAGTCGACCGTGTTGCGAGCGATGAGCTCTTCATCGCCCGGCTCCATTTGAATCTCGATATCGCACGCGTCGAAATAGCGATTCATATAAGCGGGGTATTTTCCACGAGCCATCACGTCCGTATAGAACCAGTTGGAATACTGGTCGTCGTGAATAGCCTGCATGTTATCTTCGGGACGGCAGGTGGCGGGATACGTACAGAATCGAGCGATCATGCCGCCAACGGGAGTATCGGGCGAAAGACGATGGACAATCTCGACGGCACGCGCATTGGCAACGAACTCGTGGTGCAGGCACTGGAAGATGGCTCGATCGAAGTTCTCCCCCTCTTCGTCTTTGACCAGACAGACCCCGTCCCAAGGCGAAAAACGCGCTGCATTGAACTCGTTAAAAGGCAGCCAGAAATCGACCAGATCGCCCAATTCCGTAACGATTGTCTCGACATAGCGGGCGAAGAAATCAATCGTCTTGCGATTCTTCCATCCCCCATATGTGGTGACAAGATTTACCGGGATGTCATAGTGGAGCATGGTGACGAAGGTTTTAATGCCGTGCTTTTTGCACTCACCCAGCATGCTTCGATACCACTCGATGCCTTCGCGGTTAGGCTCAAGATCATCTCCGTTAGGATAGATTCGGCTCCAGCAAATAGAGGTGCGGAACAGCTTGAGGCCCATCTCCGCAAAAAGCGCGATGTCCTCACGGTAGTGATGATAGAAGTCGTTACCGCGCCTAAACGGGTAGAACTCAACACCATCATCTGCGAGAGCGTTCATTAGTTCGTCATGGCAGAAGGGGTTGTTTTGATGCTTGTCCTCAATCTGGTCATGAGTCCAGGTACCATCCAGCCATCGACAATCCTGCGTCGACTTTCCCTTTCCGCCCTCATTCCAGGCGCCATCGGCCTGCGAGCACGATATGGCTCCGCCCCATAAAAAGTCGGAGTCAAACCCATGTTTTAACTTACTCATTTGCCCTCCTTGATCGGATGCTCCAGCGGATAACCCAATACTAGGAAGAACAAGATGCATAAGATATCGCATAGAAAGCGTTGGTTTATAACATTTTTTTAGATATAATACCGTTTAAGGCATCGATTCTACCGTTCACCCCTGGAGCACCCCATGGATTCGAATCTCAAACAGCTGCTCTATACGCATACCGAGACCGAAGAGTGGCATCGCACACATCCGGGAGAGCTCAGCCCGCGATATAACAGGGTGGAAACCACAACCATTAACGGCGAAGAGGTCTATCTGTTTGATTGGAAAGAAACTCTCGACGAAAACCCCGTGGGCCTTATCAAGGAGTCGCGCTTTACCGATATTCCTCCTCATATCAATCGGGATATGGAGCTTAACTACGTGTACGACGGCGTCTGCACGTTTATCGTCAACGGACGGCGACTACTCCTTAAAAAGGGCGACGTGCTCATTTGCAACACCGGCGTAGTCAGAAGCGTTCCATACGTTAAGGGCGAGCATGATATCGTCATTTCGATCGTCTTCAAAAAAGAAATGTTCGATTCGTTGTTCCTGAGCCAGCTACCCGGCGCGTCACCATTAACGAATCTTCTATTTGATTTTGTGTCCAAAAACCGCGAGGCCCGAAAATATCTCATTCTTCCAGAGGAATACGCCCGACATGCGCGACGCCTCATCGAGATGCTCTTTATCGAATATCACTTTAAAGATGCCTATTCCAATGAACTCATGAGGCACCTCGCCGTCAGCCTATTCCTTGTTCTCATTCGAGGACTGTACCGACGCTCCGCAACTGATAACCAGGCGATCATGTCGGACGAACGCATCGTGTCGATTCTGAATCATATTGAGCGAAGCTACGGCGACTGCACACTCGAAAGCATTGCGAGCGATACGGGCTATAGCACCAGCTATCTCAGCAGCTTGATCAAGCAAAAAACCGGCAAAACGTTTTCGCAAATCAAGCTCAACCAGCAGCTCACAGAGGCGGCATATCTTCTCAATAACACCGAGCGCAGCGTGCAGTATGTAGCCCGAAAAGTCGGCATCTCCAACATGTCATTCTTTTACTCAAAATTTAAAGAAGCATTCGGCGAAACGCCAGGTGCGTTCAGGACGCATCGGTCTAATTAAAGGCGTTATTACTCAGACCGATCAGCTTCGCGCGACACGGGAATGCACAATCGAAGCTGCGAGTGCATCGCCTCTACCAGCACAAAGCCGGCGATGCCAACCGTGGCCACAAGGTCGAACGGCGTGTTCACAAACCAGAGCAACGTCATGAGATACGACCCGGCGTTAAAGGCAAAATGCAGCAGAACCGTGTAGCGGAGCTTTCCGGTCGTCACGAGCACCCAACCAAAGATGAGGCCGGCGGCACCCGCGTAGCAACCCTGCACCCAATTCATGTGCATAAAACCGAAGATTGCCGCCTGCAGCACAATCGCCGCGGCGATACCCCACGTGCTTGGGGCCGCCCAGGGCACCATGGCGCCGTCCTGCGCGCTCGCACGACGCCGGCGCTTCCAAAGTGGGCGGCACTGCGGATTAAACGCTCGGAGCGAAAACTCAAAAATAATGCCGCGCACCAGCAGCTCTTCACAAAATGGGGCACCGAGCACCGTAGTCAGGACGGCGAGATAGCTGGTGTCGCCCATGCCTGTTTCCTCGACAAGTTCGCTATAGTCTGCCGCAACCTCGGGCAGCAGTGACAGCACGCCGTCGCATAGGTAGCTAATGACCACCTGCATGGATAGGCCGATCACGACAACGCATACGATGCGCTTCCATGCAGCATTTGCTCCCCCGCCAAGCGGGCGCACGCCCTGCCAGCGCGCCATAAACGAGCGCGGCCACAGATAGCGCCACCACAGCAGCGCCATCAAAAACGACGCCGTCTGAGCGGCAGCCTGAAACCATTGGATATCGAGATTGTCGATCGGATAGCCCGTCAGCACCGATACGGCATCGAGAACTGAAAACAAAACCACGCTCAGGGCTATATCGGCGGCGACAACGCCAAAACAGGCAAGCGCCCACGCCATCGCATTGAGCATGCTAACCTCCTCAAAACCGTTCCCAAGTTCTACCACAACTCGGCAGAGAGCTGATCCCATGGGGACGGAGGAAAACGGATCACTTATTGATGAGAATCGGGCGCAGTGCCAAAGGCCCCGCTGGGCGAAATGTCGAACGGAAAGGTGCCGCAACGATTGAACGCGGCGATAAACATGCGAATGGCGTTGGACGGCGTGGTGCCCACGAGCTGGGTTGCCGCCGCGAAGGCTGCCTTTTCCTCGGGCAAGACCTTCGCGACAACCGGGGTCATATGTTCTGCCATGGCGCTTCCTTTTGAAACGACGGTAGTGCGGATAGATGCGGGCCGCGCGGCTGGGCGACGGGCTGTGAAGGCAACCCGATTGGCCCGCATCTGGAGTTTGTTTCTGCGGCGTTGGTATTACTTGGTAATCCTAAGTATTACCCGGTAGATAGAATACCACACCAGCCCCATGGGGACGGAGAAAAAAGGATCATTTTGTTGCTGAGTAAGTATTTAGAGCGTGATGATGTCCGAGATATCGAGGGCCTGAGCGTCAGCGGCATCGTGCGTGGCAAGCAGCAGCATACGACCGTCGAGCAGGTCGAGCACAGCCACAGCCGTCGCATCGCGCGCAGCGGCATCTAGACCGGTAAAGGGCTCGTCCAGAATCACCGCGTCGCCCGGACACAGCAGGGCTCGGGCGATCTCGACGCGACGGCGCTGCCCGCCCGAGAGCTCGGCTACGCGGGCATGCACATCGACCCCCGGCACCAGCAGGCGCAGCAGGGCTGTGGCACTCGAGGCATCCACGCGCGCGTCGGCACACACCAGTACGTTATCCAGGGCAGAAACGTCCTCGACCAGGCGCACATCCTGAAACACCATGGAGCACGGCGCGCACTCCCCCGCCGCAAGGGC
>UROA01000117.1 GCA_900549355.1 uncultured Collinsella sp.
TACTGGATTTTGGGCGAAAGGCAGGCACCATGAGCCGCATCCTGTAAAAAAACGAGCGGCTCTAGAGGCGTTGGGACTCAGAATCGGGGCTTTCAGCGCGGTTTTGTGCACCCGCCCCCGCGCCCGCGGACCCCGGGACGCTGAATACTCCGGAATTTGCACGGCGCCCCCTGGGGTACCTGTGGGCAAAAAGCAACCGCCCCGTCAAAGTATGCATTTGGCGGAGCGGTTTATGCAAAAATACTGCTGCGGGCGCGTCGGCAGCTCGCTAGAACTTGAATCCCAGGACAGGTTACTCGGCGCTCTTGAGGGCGCCGACCATGTCGATCTTATTGAGAGTTCGGTTGGTGGCGAGGTTGACGATGATCGTAAAGCCGAAGGAAAGCACCACGGCAAGCACGTAGCTCAGCGGCTCGACTTCGACGTCAAAGTACAGCGACGGCATCTGCAGGATGTACGTAAAGCTCTCGGCAAGCAGGCCACCCAGCGGCACGCCCAGTGCGGTGCCAATCGCCGTGAGGATCAACGTCTCCTTGTTGACGTAATGGTGTACCTCGCCACGGCGGAAGCCCAGCACCTTGATGGTCGCCAGCTCGCGCTCGCGCTCGGAGATATTCGTGTTGGACAACGTAAACACCACCACAAACGACAGGCACGCCGCCATAAAGGTCACGAGCACCACGACGGAATTGATGATAGTGAAGTTCGCCTCGTAGTTCTGCCAATGTTCGGCCGTGCTCGAGATGGTGAGCCAACCGTCACTCTTAAGATTCTTGCTAAACGCAATCTGGTCGGCCGACGAACCCTTAAGCAGCACAAAGATGCCGTTAAGACGCGCGCTTCGACCGAACGCGCGCTCATAGGTGCCCTGCGTCATGTAAAGCGTGTTGCCCAGATAGTTGAGCGAAATGTCGCTGACTTTGACCTTGGCTACGTTGAGCGACGAATCCTGGACGTGTGCCGTATCGCCCGGCTGAATCCCAAGAACCAGCTGTGAACTCTTGCTCAGATACACGTCTCCGTCACGCAAAGACAGTGGCTCTTTGGACTCATCCTCGAGACGCGCGTAGTCGTCCAGGTCGTTCGTGCGGTCATCGGGCACCACGATCAGCTGCACGGTCTCGCTCTTGCCGCCAAATGTAAAGGTGACGTTGTCGGTCATAATCGGCAGCGTCGAAGTCACGGTCACGTCGGAATCCTTGGCTGCGCTTCGCTCATCCAATGCCGCGCACGTCTGCGAAAAATCGTCGGGATTGGCAACCGCCAGCAGGTCATAGCGCGTGATATGCCCGTACTGCTTGGGCGAAAGCGCCACCGACGTATCGCGGATGCCCATGCCGCAAATCACAAGCGCCGTACAGCCCGCGATGCCAAAGATGGTCATAAAGGCGCGCTTTTTGTAACGGAATAGGTTGCGTGCAGCGACCTTGTTCAAAAAGCCCATGCGGCGCCAGATAAAGCCGATGCGCTCGAGCAAGATGCGCGAGCCAGCGCGCGGGGCCTTGGGACGTATAAGCGAGGCCGGGGTCTCGGCCATCTCGTGGCGGCAGGCGATAATCGTGGCGCCCACCACGCCCACGGCAAACAGCGCCACCGAGACAATCGAGGACACGATGTCGTACGAAAGCAGCATCTGGGGCAGCGAGTACATGTCGTCGAACACCGTGAACAGGAACAGCGGCAGGCCCACAAATCCGATGATGTTGCCGAGCACGCCGCCGATCAGACAAGCCCACAGCGCATAGTCCACGTATTTGGACAGGATGCGTCCGCGCGAATAGCCGAGCGCCTTATACAGGCCGATGAGCGTGCGCTCCTCCTCGACCATACGCGTGGCGGTGGTAAGGCTGATGAGCACGGCGACGATAAAGAAGATGAACGGGAACACCGTGGCGATGGCTTCAATTGACGAGCTATCGCTCTCCACGCTCGAGTAGCTTGCGATATTGCCGCGGTCCTGGATGTACCAGGTGCATTCGCCCAGGTCGGAAAGCTCGGCGCGGGCGTCGGCAAACTGTTGGTCGGCGGCGGCACGGCGCTGGTCCAGGTCGGCTTGCGCCTGCGCACGCTCGTCGCTGCCCTCGGCCATGCGATTGATGTTGTCCTGCTCGATCCCAAAGAGCATGGCGGCCTGACGCTCGGCCGCATCCAAGCTTGTCGGCGTGTCGACCGTCAGCTCCTGAGCGCGCGCCTTCTCACGCTCCTCGCGGATCTTCTCTATATTGCCCTTGACCTCATTGATCTTTGCCGCGTAGGCATCCGAATATGAGTTGAGATCCTTGGCTCCCTCGACGACCACGTGGACCGCGGAGTAGGAAGAAGATGTCGCGGCGTCCTCGCTCACATAGAACTTATAGTCCGCCGCCGAGGCGGCACGGAAGGCGTTGACCGTCGAGTCGGAGCTCACATCAGTGGGATCGAGAACCTCGGCCGTGATGGTGTAATCGCCATCGGCAAACTGATCCTTGGCGCTTTGGTTCGACGAGCTCGCATCGTTGGCAGCAAAGCTCACCGTATCGCCGAGCTTTTTGCCCGAAGCCTTCAGGAACTTCGAAGTCACCGCGACCTCATCGGCGCTCTCGGGCAAATCGCCGTTCACGAGCACTGGCTGATCGATATTCTCCTTGGAGAGACTTTGCACGACCACGCGCTCGCGCGTTGTGCCCACGGCGGTGTAGGCGGTCTCGGTGTAGATGCCCTCGGCCGTTTCGACGCCATCGACCTCTTGGATGGCGTCGAGATCATCGTCAGTCAGGCCATAGGTCGACTGCACGTTAATGTCATAGACATTTTGCTGGTCGAAGTAGGCGTCAACCGAATCGCACAGGTCCTCGCAACCCGCCTTAAGGCCGCACATCACGCTCACGCCGAGCGCGGTGATCACGACGATAGACAAGAAGCGTTTGAGGCTGCCGCGAATCGTGCGGTAGACACCGCGGCGAAACACCGTCGGCACCATGTCGTTTGAGCTTTGGGCAGTGCGGTAGGTCGTAAAATCCTGCTCGCGCTCCGTGTTCCGCGCGTCGCGGCGTTGGCTGTTTTGGCGGTCCTGATCCATGGGCGCTACCACTCGATCGTCTCGATAGGCACGGGATTTTGCTGGACCGTCTCGCTCTCCACGCGACCGCTCTTAAAGCGAATCAGGCGATCGGCCATGGGCGCGAGCGCGGAGTTGTGCGTGATGATGATGACCGTAATGCCCTGCTTGCGGCAGGTATCCTGCAGCAGCTGCAAGATCTGCTTGCCGGTTTTATAGTCGAGCGCGCCCGTGGGCTCGTCGCACAGGAGCAGCTTGGGGTTCTTTGCCAGTGCACGGGCGATGGACACGCGTTGCTGCTCGCCGCCCGAAAGCTGCGCGGGGAAGTTGGCGAGGCGCTCACCCAGGCCAACCTGACGAAGCGTTTGCTCGGCATCGAGCGAATCGGGGCAAATCTGCGCCGCAAGCTCGACATTTTCGAGCGCCGTCAGGTTGGGGACCAGATTGTAGAACTGGAAGACAAAGCCGACGTCGGCACGGCGGTATTCCACGAGCTGCGCCTCGTTGGCGGAGCTCACGTCGCGCCCGTCCACCGTCACAGTGCCGGAGGTTACCGTATCCATGCCACCCAGGATGTTGAGCGCCGTAGTCTTGCCGGCACCCGAGGCGCCAAGGATAATGGCGAGCTCGCCGCGCTCAACGGTAAAGCTCGCGCCGTCGAGCGCGTGAATGCGGGCATCGCCCTCGCCGTACGCCTTGATGACGTCTTTGAATTCGATATAAGCCATCGATTAATTCCCATCTGGTCGGATAACTCCTTAGTATTACCCATTTCGCACCGACCAAAAAGGGACAGGTTTATTTTGGCAGGTTTTATATGGGGAAACGGCAGCTATAGATGAGGCGCCGGGGAGGCAGAGAAATCATCGATTGGGTCAGGCCGACCGCCAAACACAACGCACGCATCTCAATCTGTCAGCCAAAGCATTCGAACAGCTGTTCGTTTCTATGATATGATTCCGCTATCTAAGCAGGCCAATACGCAGAAAGGCGGCCAACATGGCGTTCGACTTTAAGAAGGAATGCAAGGAGCTCTACAGACCTGCAAGCAAGCCGAGTATCATAACTGTCCCGCCTATGAGCTACGTTGCCGTTCGCGGAAAGGGCGACCCAAATACCGAAGGTGGCGAGTATCAAAACGCACTGCCACTGCTTTACGGCATCGCCTATACCGTCAAGATGTCGAAGAAAGGCTCAAGGAGTATCGAGGGCTATTTCGACTTTGTGGTACCGCCGCTCGAGGGTTTCTGGTGGCAAGACTCGCCGAGCGACGACATCGATTATGTACGCAAGGACGATTTCAACTTTATCTCGTGCATCCGCCTGCCCGATTTCGTCACCCGAGATGACTTTGACTGGGCAGTCGCGGAAGCCACGACCAAAAAGAAACTGGACTTTTCCGCCGTCGAGCTGCTTAAAGTTGACGAGGGTCTCTGCGTTCAATGCATGCACACCGGGCCCTACGACAACGAACCGGCGACCGTAGACGCTATGCATGAATACGCGACCGAGCTGGGCTATGTCCCCGACCTCTCAGACACCCGTTTACATCACGAAATCTATCTCTCCGATCCACGCAAATGTGCACCGGAGAAACTAAAGACCGTGGTTCGTCATCCTATCAAGCGCGCTGAATAGCGCGGAGCGCCGTCCCGCGCATCAGGTTTTAGGCCAGGCAATCAGCCGCTCCAAGATCATCTGGCAGCTTCCTTGACGCAGGTCATCGTATCTTATAATTTTATGTCTCTAAAGCTGGAAAGCCTCTCAACGATGCGCAACTCCAGCTCTTTTTATATCAAGAGGCTTAAATGAAATACCAGAAGTCGTGGATATCCATCAACGAACAGATAGCACTATTGACAGAAAACAAGGGTCTTAAGTGCTCTAATCAAAGCGAACTCGAGCGAGCTTTGGTCGAAGTCGGCTACTACAGGCAAAGTACTCGAGCGTTACTCCTCGTACGCGCCCTCAAGCCGAAGCAGCCACTCCTTGCGATCAAGCCCGCCGGCATATCCGTTGAGCGAACCATCGGCGGCAACCACGCGATGGCACGGCACAATAATCGAAATGGGATTACGCGCGACCGCGGCCCCCACGGCACGGGGAGACGCAACGGGTGCTTCGTTTCCCGGTACACGATGTCGAGCCGCAACACGCTGGGCGATCTCGCCATACGTGGCAACCTCGCCGCGCGGAATGGAAAGCAGCTCGTACCAAACTTCACGCTGAAACGCCGTACCGATCATATGCAACGGCGGCGTAAACCGAGGTTCCTGCCCTGCAAAATAAGCATTCAGCCAAGCCCAGGAACGCTCAAGCACCGAAGACGCCGCACCATTTGCAGGACTCACCGACGACATGCCGCCAGCACCAGAAACTTCATCGGCGCCTTCAACATGTTCAGGATCTTCTTTGAGAAGCGTGGAGCCAAAATGCTCCTGTCCCTCAAACCAAAGCCCCGTCAGACCGCGGCCATCAGCGGCAAGCAAGATTTCGCCCAAAGGCGAAGCAAACGTCGTCGTGACCACCAGCGGCTCCTTTCAAAACTCCGCAACATAATACCGCGAATTGTGCAGACAACCCCAATCGACCCCAAAGTCACCCAAGGCAGCAGGCGCGCAGCGCCGCAGCTGCCGGCCACGCCCCACAGTTCCCAAAGGCGG
>UROA01000118.1 GCA_900549355.1 uncultured Collinsella sp.
AGCCGCCAAGGTTGCGGTTGCCCAGGCTGAGGCTGGCGTGCTGGCCGAGGATTCGGACGCCGCCGAGGCTGTTGTCGACTCCGTCGAGGAGTAGCCATGCCAGAGGGTTCCGTCCGCAACTTCGACGAGATCTCGGACCGTCTGGATCAGATCATCGCTACCGTTCGCTCCAAGGATACCTCCTTGGAGCGTTCGCTCGATTTGTTTGACGAAGCGATTGAGCTGGGCTCCCGCGCGGTCGATATGGTCGACAAGTTTGAGTTGACACCGCGTGAGGCCGACAAGCTCGAGCAGGAATACGATGAGGATGCGGCAAACGAATCCCAGGATAGCTAGGCCGCATCTCCGGATACGAATGGTTGATGGCATTCATGAAACGCGTGCGTCTTGATGACGAACTGATTTCACAGGGCATCTGCGCCGATCGCGCGGATGCCCTTCGCACTCTTATGGCCGGCTTGGTCTCGAGTGGCGGTGAGCGCTTGACTTCGCCGGGGCTTAAGGTGATCCCGGGGCTGCCGCTGCACGTGAAGGGGCGCATTCCCTATGTTGGCCGTGGCGGTCTTAAGCTCGAAGGCGCGCTTGATGCGTTTGGCATCAATCCGACGGGCCTTGCCTGTCTGGATGTGGGCTGCTCTACCGGCGGTTTTACCGATTGCCTGCTCAAGCGCGGAGCTGCGACCGTTGTCTCGGTGGACGTGGGTCGCGCCCAGTTCGATTGGTCGTTGCGTCAGGACGATCGCGTGACGCTGCATGAGCGCACAAACGTGACGCAGCTGCCCGAGCTTGGCTACGGCGGAGCTATCGACTTGGCTGTGTGCGATGTGTCGTTTACGAGTGTCGCGAATATCATCGACGCCGTGCTGGCGTGCCTGAAGCCTTCCGGTGCATTCTGCACGCTTGTAAAGCCGCAGTTTGAGGCTCCGGCGGCGCTGGTGGGCGAGGGCGGCATTGTGACCGATCCCGCCGGGCGCCGCGATACACTCGTGGCTGCGGTTGAACTCTTTGCTGCCAAGGGGCTGTTCCCGGTCGATGTGTGCGTGTCACCCATTCATGGTGCCAAGGGCAACGTTGAGTTTTTCCTGTACGGTACGAGATTTGACCCCGGCGACCGCTCGCAAGACGAGCTGCAATCCCAGGTATCGGTTTTGAGCGAGAAAGCTGCAACGCTATGAAGGTCTTTCTGGTTCCCAATTATTACAAGCAAGAGGCGGTCGAGAGCGGCCTGATGCTCGAGCTTTGGCTGACGCGCCAGGGCTATGAGGTGGCATGGGCTGCCGACCAACGATCCAAGATTCAGAGCACGCCTGATATTGACGGCTCCGATCTGGTCATTACGCTCGGCGGCGACGGTACGTTGCTGCGCGCTGCCCGCATCCTCAACCATCGCGAGATTCCTATCCTCGGTCTTTCATATGGTCACCTGGGTTTTTTAACTGCTGCGAGTCCCGAGGAGCGCGACATTCTGCAAGTCGTGAGCGACGCCCTGTCCGGCGAGCTGCATGTGAGCCGTCGCGCTACCATCGCCGCGGATATCGTGTCCGTGCGCGAAGACGGTACGAAGGATGTCGTGCGCACCTTCGCCCTCAACGACATGGCGCTTACCCGCGGTCCGTTGTCCGATATGGTCGAGTTCGACATCACGGTGTCCGGTCACCATATCGACCGACTGCGTGGCGACGGCGTGGTCGTGTCCACGGCGACTGGTTCTACGGGTTACGCGCTCAGCGCCGGTGGCCCCATCGTGAGCCCCGACTATACGGGCATGGTCTGCGTACCCATTGCGCCGCACACCATTCAGGCCCGTGCCTTCTTGACTTCGCCGAGTGATGTCGTCGAAATCTTTATGTCTGATGACCGTCCGAGCGTTCCGGCGATCGCTATCGATGGACAGTTTATTACCTGTGATGGCACCGTTGAGAGCGTGGCGGTGCGTCGTGGGCCCGGTGATGTGCTGCTGCTGGATTACGGCCCCGAGAGCTTCTATAACTCGGTGAGCCGCGTATTCTACGGAGTCCGTCATGATCGATGAGCTGCAGGTTTCTAACATTGCACTCATTCGCGAGGCGACGCTGGTGCCGAGTGCCGGCCTGACTGTCCTGACCGGTGAGACCGGCGCCGGCAAGACTGCGCTGCTCTCGGCGCTCAAGCTTATTTTGGGTGAGCGCGCGGATTCGTCGACGGTGCGCGAGGGCGAGGCGCTGGCGAGCGTCGAGGCGCGGCTGTTTGACGGCCCGCACGACACGGAAGGCTTCACGGTCCAGCGCAGCCTTTCTGCCGAGGGCCGCAGCCGCGTGAAGATTGACGGCCGCATCGCCAGTGTGCGCGAGCTTTCGGAGCGCGTTGGTGTGATGATGGATCTGTGCGGCCAGCACGAGCACCAGCGCTTGCTCGATCCGGCGCATCACGTTGCGATGGTCGATGCCTGGGCGGGGCGCTCTGCGCTTGAGGCGCTGGATGTGTACCGCGCCTGTTTTAAAGCCTCGCGCGCGGCTGCCAAGGAGGTCCGTCGCGTCGAGGAGGCCTCGCGTGCGCAGGGGAGTCGCGTCGAGGAAGCGCGTTTTGCCCTCGAGCGTATCACCGAGGTCGACCCCAAGCCAGGCGAGTATGAGGAACTCGAGGAACTGCTGCCGCGCTCCGAACATGCCGAGGTACTGGTTGCCACGGCTAACGATGCCCATGCATCGCTTGCCGCCGAAGGGGGAGCGCTCGATGCCGTGAACAGTGCCGTGGTGGAGCTTTCCCGAATGGCTACCGTCGATCGCAAACTGGGCGACATTGCCGATGCGCTTTCGGATGCCTGTATCTCACTTGAGGATTGCGCGAACGAGCTTCGTGCCTATCGCGATGGCGTCGCCTTCGACCCGCGCGAGCTCGCTCGCATACGTGAGCGGTATTCCGACCTCAAGGGCCTGTTGCGTCAGTGGGGCCCCACCATGGACGATGTTTTTGCCATGCGCGATCGCTCGCAAGAGCTGCTGTCCCTGGTCGATGATGGCGATGAACAGATCAAAAAGGCGCGTGAGGCACTCGGGAGCGCTGAGCGCGAGTTGTTTGCCGCTGCCAAGGCACTTAAGCGCGCCCGCAATACGGCGGCCCCGCGCTTCTGTCACGAGGTTGGCCGCCAGATGGCTCGCCTGGAGATGGGCGGCGCCGAGCTCGTCTGGGAGTCGCGCGATCTTCCCCGTGCTGAGTGGACGCCCGTTGGTCCTTCGAGCTATGAGCTGCTATACCGCAGCGGTGCCGGTTTGACTCCACGTCCCCTGCGCCGCATTGCGTCGGGCGGCGAGCTCAGCCGCGTCATGTTGGCAAGTAAGGTTGTCCTCGGTAACGCTGACGGTGTCGATACGCTGGTGTTTGACGAGGTCGATGCTGGCGTCGGTGGTTCCACGGCGCGTGCGCTCGCGGGCGTGCTGGCAGATCTCGCCGCTACGCATCAGGTGATTGTCGTAACCCACTTGGCGCAGGTCGCCGTCATGGCTGACAAGCATTATGTCGTCAGCAAGGAACCGGGCGATGTTCCCCAGACGCATTTGGACGAGGTAACCGGCGAAGCGCGTACCGCCGAGATCGCCCGCATGTTGAGCGGCGATCAGTCCGAGGCAAGCCTGGCGCACGCCAGGCAGATGCTCGAAGAAGCTCGAGGTTAGGTCGTATCAGCGGTGTTGGTGGGACAAAATAGACTGAAATTTTTGTCCCACTACGCGTTTTACTCAACGACCTTATCCGGCTGGATGAGCTCCTCGTAGTAGCTGATATGCTCGCGCGCGTCTTCAATCTCGGGCAGCAGGAAGTTGTAGATGACTTCGATGATCATCGTGGCGCTGATCTTGGAGAACGCAAAGTCGCCCGTCGTCAGTAGCGCTTCGTGGTTGACGGTATTAAAAGTGTAGTCTGCCAGGCGCGCGAGTGGGGATTTGCTGTCGCTGCTGATGACGACTACGGTTGCGCCGCAGTCGCGAGCCGCTTTTGCCATGCGATTCAGTCGGCGCGATTTGCCGGAGTTTGAGATTAGCACGATGACGTCACCCGGGCGCAACGTGAGCGCAAAGCCGATTGATGTCTCGCTAATGGTGCTCGCCATGCAGCGCAGGCCCAGCTGCGAAAACTTAAACGTCGCATCGAGTGCGACCGCGTTCGTATTGCCCACAGCTGCAAACTCAATAACCCCTGCATGCTTAAGGGCATGCACAACAGCCGCCAGCGTATCGTGGTCGATCCCGTCGATGGTCGCATTAAGCTCGCTCACCTTGGCAGCCAGGATGTTCTTGAGGCTCTGCTCCATATTGTCGAGCGAGACCTCGTCAGTCAGGCCCTCGTTACGCTGGCTTTCCAAATCCCTCGCCAACGAAAACTGAAAGCTGCGGAAGCTACCAAAGCCAAGCTTGCGGCAGAAGCGCGAAACGGTCGCCTCGGACGTGGCGGCGGCGCGCGAGAGCTGAGCGGCCGTGAGGCGTGGCGCCTCGGACTGGTGCTCCAATATATAGTCGACAATGCGCTGCTCGGACTCGCTGTATCCCTGATGGGTGCTAATGAGGGAAAGTGCGCTCTTGCTACTATCGGTCATGGATGGCTCCTGGTTGGCATGAAAATCTAGCTTGATTTGCAATGCCATAGTATACGGGCATTTTCAATTACAAGATACACCTTGCCGTTTCAAGTGTTGATGGTAAACTTTCACTTACCGTTTACGGTTATGAAAGAACCTTTCACCGGAGATTTGCACCTTAGCACTTCTCACGCGGACGGTAGGTTGGTATCTTTCAGTTGTGGAAAAACGCGCATCGAAGCGCGTGTAGGGGAGCGCCCGCGGGCGCTGTACTCAAGAAGGAGGGACACATGGCTAAGTTTGACATCATCGCCGCGACCGGTTGCCCGACCGGCATTGCGCACACCTTCATGGCGAAGGAGGCGCTGGAGAAGGCAGCTGCCGAGCGCGGTCTGACCATTAAGGTCGAGACTCATGGCCAGGTCGGTGTCGAGAACGAGCTCACCAAGAGTGAGATCGCTGGCGCCAAGGCCGTCGTCGTCGCAGCCGATAAGGATGTCCAGGCCGAGCGTTTCGCCGGCAAGCCCATGGTTTCCGTTGGTGTTTCCAAGGCCCTGTCCGTTGAGGCCGCCGGTAAGTTGATTGACCGCGCGCTCGCCGCTAAGGGCGACAGCACGGTTGCAGCCGCTGCCGATGTCGAGGACGAGGTTGAGGAGAAGGAGTCCATCGGCCACATCATCTACAAGCACCTCATGAACGGCGTCAGCCACATGCTGGTCTTCGTCGTTGCTGGTGGTGTTCTGACCGCCGTTTCGTTCCTGTGGGGCATTACGTCCTTCGATTCGACGGCGTCTGACTACAACAGCTTTGCTGCGATGCTCAAGATCATCGGCGGCATCGCCATGAACCTCATGGTTCCGGTGCTTTCCGCCTACATCGCCGAGTCCATCGGCAAGCGCCCGGCGCTCGTCCCCGGCTTTGTTGCCGGTATGATCGCCATCCAGGGCCTGCCTGTTAACGCCGAGACCGGCATGATCGACGCCGGTGGCGCCGGCGTGGGCTTCGGCTTCCTGGGCGGCATCGTCGGCGGCTTCCTCGCCGGCTATGTCATCCTGCTGCTCGAGAAGGTCTTTGCCGGTCTGCCCAAGAACCTGGACGGCCTCAAGGCTATCTTCCTGTACCCGCTGTTCTCGACGGCTATCGTCGGCCTG
>UROA01000119.1 GCA_900549355.1 uncultured Collinsella sp.
GAGCCGCCCTAGGCCCTTAAACAGTCCGTATTTCACCGCAACTGACAGGGGGGGCATCCGGAAGATCGACCAGAAACGAGGACCCGCCATGATGGCAGACCATAAATCGGTGACCCGCATGCTCAAGACGGCACGCGGGCAAATCGACGGCATCCTGCGGATGGTGGAGGAGGACCGTTACTGCGTCGACATCTCCACGCAGCTCATGGCCACGCAGGCGCTCATCGCCCGCATCAACGCCGATGTGTTGAAGGCACACATCGAGGGCTGCGTCGCCTCGGCCATCGAATCGGGCGACGAGGAGCTCAAAGCCGCCAAGCTCGCCGAGATAGAGCGCGTCGTCGACAAGCTCGCCAAGTAATTGGTGCAAACGTATCTGTCCCCCTTGCACCAAAAGGGGTATAAAGGCGTGCAGCATATCGAACGAAAGGCAATTCGCATGAATGACTTTATGAAGGGTCGCAACGGCGCCGACGAGCTCACCATCGTGCTGGGCTTCATAGGAATTATTTTCGCGATGGTCGGATCGATGGCCCGCCACCAGTGGCTCAGCTGGATCGCCATCGCCGTAATCGTACTCGGCGTGCTGCGTGGCCTGTCCAAAAACATCGACGCCCGCCGCAAGGAAAATGATTCCTTCGTTGCCGCGACTGCCAACGTCCCCTGCCTGGGCAAATTCGTCGCCAGCTTGGGCGGCGGGACTGCGGCCGCAAACGCTTCGCATGCCGCTGGTACCAGCAAGGAAGACTTTGAGCGTGCCAAGCGCACGGCCAAGAAGATGTGGAAGGGTCGCAAGACCACGGCATACCTCAAGTGCCCCAACTGCGGCCAAATGCTCTCCGTCCCCAAGGGCAAAGGCAAGATCCGCGTCACCTGCCCCAAGTGCCACGCCAAGATGGAAACGCGCTCATAGCCGCAACACCATGGGGCATAAAAAGCCGAGGCCTCGCACTGAGACCTCGGCTTTTTTGATTGTGACAAAGGGATTGCCCCTTTGTCACATCGCCATATCGCGCGCTTACGCCACGCCGTCGCGGGCGAGCTCCTCGGCCAGCGCCTCGGCCGGCATTGCCATAATCGTGTCGAGCTCGGCGTCCACCTCGGGAATGCGCTTCACCTTGAGCTTGCGCACCAGATCGCCATGGCACATCACGTGCGTCGGCTCACGCAGTGCGCACAGGTCATCGAGCGGGTTCTTGCGTGTCACCAGGATATCGGCGGCCTTGCCGCACTCGATCGTGCCGGTCTCGCCGCCCAGACCCAACAGTTCGGCATTGACCTGCGTGGCCGTATGCAGCGCAAAGGCGTTGCTCACACCCACGTACTTGGCAAAATAGGCCACCTCACGCCACATGTCGTACTGCGTCACGAACGGGCAGCTCGAGTCCGTGCCAAGGCCCACCTTAACGCCTGCTTCCAGTGCGGCACGGGCGCTCTCGATGATGCCCGAGCACACGATGTCGCCGTTCTTCTTTTGTGTATCGGTCGAATGGGTCTTTTTCGGGTCGAGCAATACAAACGGCAGCGCCGGGCTGATGGTGCAGGTCACACTCGGCGCACGTCCCTCGAGCTGCGTACCCGCGGCGCCGCGGTACAGTTCCAGGATCTCGGGCGTCAACGGAGCGCCGTGCTCAATCGTGTCAACTCCGGCCTCAAGCGCGGCCTTCACGCCTTCGGTGCTCTCGACATGGGCCATGACCGGAAGGCCAACCTCGTGCGCCGCCTTGCACGCCGCCGCGGCGACATCGACCGGCATGCGCAGCACGCCCGGCTCGCCCACCTCAGTCGCATCGAATACGCCGCCCGTCACGAACAGCTTAATGACGTCGGCACCGCGCGCATACAGGTCGCGCACCTGTTCGGCTGCCTCGGCGGGACTGTTGGTCACCTGGGCGAACAAGCCCGCACCATGGCCGCCCGGCACTGTGACACCCGTTCCCGGCGCCACCAGGCGAGGACCTTGGTACTTGCCGGCATCGATAGCATCGCGCACGGCAAGATCGGCAAACAGCGGGTCGCCCGCACCGCGCACCGTGGTCACGCCGCTTGCCAGCTGCTGCTGGGCGCTGCCCTTGAGGATATGGCGCACGATGGCGCGCCCCACTGGATTATCGAGCTTTTTCATCAGCGCGCCCGCATCGCCCGCCGAAACCGGCTTACCCGAACCGCACAGATGCACATGCATATTGATGAGACCCGGCATGAGATACGCACCGCCCAGGTCGATGACCTCGGCACCCGCCGGCGCCTGCGCCACGGCGCTCGGGCCAATCCAGGTGATGACACCGCGCTCAACGGTCACGGCCATATCGGGCTGCGGCTCCATATGTTCCGAGCCATCCAGGACGGTCGCATTGATAAACAACGTGGAACGATCGGCAGAGGCCATATCGAGCTCCTCCCCCTCAGAAAACTTGAACATCTGTCCATTATTATCCAGTGTAGCCCGATTGCCACAGACATATCGGTTAACGGAGGGAAGAGGGGATGTGGGGGACGGAATACGTTGCAGTCCCACCCCAGCGACACCAGGGAAATGTCTCGATCTGTAACAGTCACGAGCTCAAATAACCTCTAAACGTTACAGATTGAGACAAAACCTCTCAGCGCCCATACCACTGACGTCTCCACTCCTCAGCCAAATCGGGCCGTCGCGGAATACCCGCCAGCCTCATCTTCTCAACCAGCTTCCCCGGATTCTTGAGCTCATCAAACGTAAACCGAAGCACCTTGTGCCCGAGCATTGTCAGATGGGACTCCCGTTGACGTTCTGCCACGAATGGGTCGACCGACTCCCGGGCCTCGCCGCTCTGCAAGGTGTACTTCCCCTTTCCGTCGAGCTCGCCGATGACACACGTCCCGTTCTCGAGCCGCCAAAAATAGTCGACGCGAAACACCTGGCTCGGATCGAGCGGGTCGCGAAACTCCACCTGCAGCTCCGGAACCGGAAAGCCGTACGCAATAAAGAACGCTCGGAACCGAGACTCGCCGCCGTTTTCGGACAGCCCGTCCGCATACGACGCAATCACCTGTGCCCTGCGATACCCTCGCCTGCCCTCGCAATCGGCGCGGAGGCGCTCGCACAAATCCCCACGTGATACGCCTTTCGCCCGCAGTGCAGAATCGGCAATCGCCAACCCGTAGGAGAACGGCGCACGCAGCAAGCAATCCTCCACCGTGCGCCAAAACGACGTCACCCGCACGTCATCAACACGCTCGAGCGCGCCCGCCATCTGTGGACGCAACAACCTGCACCCGCTGCTCAACGTCACCGAACAACCCGTCTTAACAAGAAAACGCGGCCCAAGCAGATCATTCGGCACCTCCAGACCCCACAAAAGTGCCGCGTCATAACCCCAAAACGCCCAATCGGGATGAAATTCCGCAAGCCCTTTGATAGTCCTCAGCGCTCGCTCTGCCGGCGTCAATGCATCCCAATCATGCTTAAAACAGAACAGGTACGGCTCGGGCTCCGCGATATCGTCGGTTCCAACATGGCGTCGCAGCCACATGAGCTCGGTATTGTCATGCGTTGCGAGCAGCGCACCTTGCTTGGCCGTCTCCGTGAGCCGCGCGAGCATCCTATTCCGCGCCAACGTATTGCGAGTCGCATGTTTGTGTTTGAGAACGGTATTAGACACTTTCATCACCACCACGTCAGACAAATGGGCCATCGTCACCGTTGCCTCCGCTGACAAATGTTTTGATCTGTAACAGGAAGACAGTCTTTGAGCCTCTAGTTGTTACAGAACAAGATCTTTCGGCAGCCGCCAACCTTCCGTCTCGATCTGTAACAGTTACGGGCCCAAACAGCCGCCAAACGTTACAGATTGAGACAAAGTCAGGGCAGCAGAGCGACACCAGTAACATC
Source organism: uncultured Collinsella sp. (assembly GCA_900549355.1). GTDB lineage: Bacteria > Actinomycetota > Coriobacteriia > Coriobacteriales > Coriobacteriaceae > Collinsella. The sequence continues at coordinate 3,872 of UROA01000119.1, forward strand.
CCCTACTCCCACTCCTGCTCGTAGATGTTGAGCGACTTTACGTACCGCCCCTGGGCGCCCATGATGTCGCGGACCAGACGCAAGAAGAAACTAATGCACGAGGTGTCAAAGCCATCCTGCAGGTCCTCCGGATGCACCGCACCAGGCCCATCGACCGCCGTGTCACTCAGGCGTGCGATGTCATACAGATAGAGTTGTCCCGCCGTCAGCCAGACATCGTCGACGCAGGCGAGGCGCACCGCAATCGCGCCGTCGCTCCAATGCTCCTTTTGCACGATATGCGGGTCGTAGACATCAAAGCGACGGTCGGTGCGCGTATCCTTCAGCGCAACCATGCCGTTCGCAGGATCCTTGTCCAAAATGCCAAAGCGCGAGAAATACTGTGTGTCGCGTACCTGCTCGAGCCGCTTGAGCGAGGCAGGCGAAAGCAATGTCGGCGGCTCTTCAACATACAGCTCGAGCAACGTCTTGCCATGGCGATAGGGGCGCTCGAAGAGCAGCCAATCGGTAAATGCCATGTTGTAGGCCATGATTTCGTTTTGCGAAGGCTCGGTGCAATAGCTGAGCCACGGGTCGACAATGATCTCGAACTGTTCACGCGCCGGCTCCAAAAACTGGAACTTCCGCAGCATCCAAAAATGGGCCATGTCGGCAATATCGTTGCCGACGGCTTCGGCCAGCTGCGCTCGATCTAAAGCGTGATCAGTCATGGCATCCTCCTCAAACTGATGGACCTCAATTTGAGCTTACGAGGAGGGTGGGCAGCCACGACCAGCGCGGGCAAAATAGGCCTCCGGCTGCAAACCAGATGCTGACCAAACACTTGACGAAAAGCTTGACCGAAAATGCGCACCGCAACAAAACCGCAGGTAAACATAGACGGCCAACCCGCCCTTTTGAGCCAAGCGCCCCCGGTCACCACAGAAACAGCAGAGCACCACAGCTCAAGAAGACGCCGAATGGACACTCGCGCGTCGGCAAACGAACAAATCGGTCGCAAACCCGCAAGGAGTGTCCCCGAATGCCGGCACATAAGGAACGTCCCCAGCTGCCGGCACTTGGGGACGTTCCATTTGGGCCAGCCGTTGGGGACAGCCCTTGTCGATTCAGCTGTGGACAGCCGCCTTACAGCTCCAGCGCGTCGGCGACTTCGGCAGCGCAGGCCAGGGCATCGGCCATAGCGTTCACCACGAGCGAGCTGCCGTTACGAGCATCACCCGCCACATACACCGGTGCGGCATCCGCGGAGACGCCGTCGACACGTGCCGCGAGGTGCGAGCCCTCGGCAGCCATCACAGGCAGCGGACGACCAGCGGTGGCAACAGGCACGCCTACCGCATCGAACACGCCATGCTCGGGACCCGTAAAGCCGCAGGCGATGAGCACCAGCTGGGCCGGCACCTCGTGCTCGGAACCTGCAATGCGTTCGGGCTTTCCCGCCGACCAGTCCAGATCGACCACGCGCAGACCCGCGGCCGCACCCTTCTTGTCCAGCAGCACCTCGAGCGTATCCACGCCCCAGGCACGCATCTCGCCGCCCATCGCAGCGATAGCCTCCTGCTGGCCGTAGTCGGTCTTCTTAACGTTGGGCCACTGCGGCCAGGGGTTGCTCGCCGCGCGCTTATCGGGCGCAGCCGGCAAGAACTCAAACTGGCGCACGCTGCGCGCACCCTGACGTACCGCGGTGCCCACGCAGTCGTTACCGGTATCGCCGCCGCCAATGACGACGACGTCCAGGCCACGTGCATCGATGACAGGCTCGCCGCCCGCCACCACCGACCCCGGTCCTGCTCAT
>UROA01000120.1 GCA_900549355.1 uncultured Collinsella sp.
TCATCCCCAAGCCCCGGGGGGGGGGCCCGGCCCGCCGTAGCCGGTCGAGATAGCGTGGTACACATCGGCAACCGGCACCTCGCTGCCCAGCAGGTAGAGCACAGGCAGTAGCATTGAGCGCATGGTGTGGAACGCATCGGCAAAGGGCGTGTAGGGGTACTCGGCCAAGCACACGTCGCGAAAGATATCCATAAACGTGCGGCTCTGCAAAAACGAGAGCGGATGCACGCGACGGCGGTGGAAGATATCGAATAACACGTCCCAGTCCGGATTGGAGAGCGACACCAGCCGGCGTAGCGCCTCGCGCTCGCGGTCGTTAAAACTGGCTTCGTGCTGCTCGCCCGAAAGCCGCAGGGCATCGTCCAGAAACACCTCGTGCACCTCGACCACGTTGCCGGGCAGTTCGTAGACAAACTTGCCGCGGTCGGCAGCATGTGCGCCGATCACCCACAACACAAACTCATGCTCGGGCATGGCCTGGATATAGCCATGCATCCAGGTAGATACGCCGCCGTGCACATAGGGGTAGCAACCCTCGAGTACCAAGCAGATTCTCATTTGTCACCACCCTCCATGCGCTCGATCGTCACGGTCTTATCATTTGCCTTAAGCAGATACAGATTGCCCGTAAGGTGCGTCAGTTCGCCACCCGTCACCGCACCCGGCTCGCCGTTGTTGGCGCGGAACATGAGCCACGCCTCGTCGTGGAAATTGCCCAGACTAAACGTCCAGGCATCCGCGCTGGTATCCACGCTCACCGTAACCGACGAAAAGCGCTGGATAGCACCAGAGCATTCCGAGCCGGTCTGGCGACGCAGGTCGGGCGCAGACTTGGTAAGCCACTCCAGGTAGTCGGTCAGGCCGCCCTTGTAGACCTCCCAGCCCTCCTTGGCTCCGCGATCGGGGTCCAAAAGGTCGTCCGGGTGCATAAAGTGCGTGCTCACGTAGTGCATGTTGAGCTCGGACACGGCTGCCAGGCGCATATAGGAATCGTCGACCATGCCGCCCGAGACAATACGTGGCTGCTCCACAATGCCATCGCTCGCCACGCCAAACTCCTGCACGTAGGGCAGGTCGGTACCGTCCTCAAAGTACGTGCTGGCAATAGTCTTAATGCGCGGAACGTCGGTGCCGATAAGCTTGCGTGCACGGGCCGAAAGGATATTTGACGGCGGCACGTAAACCGAGCCGTGCGCGTTGGGCAGCACCTCATCTTGGAAGGCGATAAGCTCGTTGAGCGATGCGACAAGCGTTTCCTTGTTCTTCCACGTCTTGTAGTCGTACAACGTGCCGTAATCGGTGTCCCAGAGTGCCAGAGGCTGATGGTTGTAGCCGTGAAAGCCCAGCTCTCCGCCCATCTGCAGCAGCATGCCGCCAAAGTAGCGGAACTGTGTGGTATCGGCTTGGCGCGCAGGCTCGGTCTGGTTGACCGCGTCCTCGTAGTTTTCGATCATCACGCCGGTATAGCGAATGCCGTATTTTTGCGCGAGCTTTTGCAGATCGGGCCACCAGACCTTGGTGTAAAAATCGGCAATGGAAAGGCCGTAGTCACGCTTGATATAAGTACCATCGCCCGAGGGCACGGGGCTAGGAAAGTCGTCCAAATAGAACACGGCGCTGTTGATGACCGGATAGGCCGAGGCATCACCCAGCAAGCTTATGGCCGAAGCATAGAACCCACGCATGACCTTGTCGTAGATGCCAATGTTGCACACCACGGTGTGACCACTGCCGCAATCGTTAGACCAAATGAGCGGCGTGCCCGCGTCACCGGTCTTTGCCCAGACGTGCGCCGTTTCGCGCAATGAAACCGAAAGTGAAGAATCGAAGGGATCCGAGAACACGTAGCGCTCTCCCCCGCCCAGCATAAAGTCCTCACTCGGAACGATACTTTCGGCTGTCGCATAGTCATATCCGGCCGATTCGATCCCAAGCTTGGAAGCAATAGCCTGCAGGCAGTTCGAGTTATCTGGCGTCATGCCCAGCATGAGTGAGCCGCCCGCACCCACCCAACTCATCAGATCGGTCAGATGCGTACCCAGTCCGTCAAGCGAGGGCATAAGCACAATCACGCGATCAAACGACGTGAGCGATGGAATCGCGTCCGCACCGTCGGTGGCAATATCAACATCGCGATGGGCGATCTTCATGTCCAGCAAAATCTGGTCGAACTGTTCCTTTACGTCCTCGACGCCAGCTTGATCGGAATCGGTAATGACCAGGCACGTGGGCTTTTGGCCAAAGATTGCCGAGGAGGCCGGCACCGCATCGTTGGCGACAAGCATCCCCAGCTTATGCTGGCCCGCACCGTACTGCACGCCGGCTCGCTCCACCAGCAGCACGGCGGCCATGGCAATAAAGACCGCCCACACCACGAGGAGTCCCATCCAACGAAAGCGGCCTGCACGGTCGCGGATATGTTGCGCCACGCTCATCGGACCTCCTCCCCGTCGCGCCAAAACGCCAACTTTTCGCGGTTGTCGGCGCTCAAATACACATGTTGCTTGTCAATCGCATCGATCACACGGTGAACCTCGACACCGTTGTGGCGCATCACGGCCAGGCGCAGGCAAAGCATCCAAACCTCCTGCTCCTCGGGCACGTCGAGCACCAGCTGGTCGGTCACGGCCTGCGCCTCGTCGATCTGTCCGACATCGGCCAGCGCCGTCGCGTATCGAATGCGCAGCTCAAGGGTATCCTCGCGCTCGCAGCGACGCGCAAGCAGGAGCGCGTACTGTTGGCGCTGAATCTGAGCCACGCGCCCCTCAGCCAAGCCCGAGCCCAAGTATTCACCAAGAAAATCGCAGTATTCGTTGAGGTTTTGCGCGCTCGGGTCAGTCTTAAAGGAACGCTCCAGCTGCTGCAGCTTAAGGTCGGACTCCTTGGAGATCTGCGCCACCGCCGTCGCGGCATAGTGCGCCACCTCAACGTCGTCGTTAAGCTTAGCCGCCTGCAGCTGCGCCAGGTACGCGTCGGGCTCCTCGGTGAGCATAGAGAGCATTAGGCGGCGCCGGTATGCCGGGTCGTTGACGATAAGCGCCTCCTCGAGCGGGACCACGCCCGCATCGGCGTCACGGTCGTGCACCAGAATGCTGCGATGCAGGTCGTCGTTAAAGCGCAGCGACTCCAGCGCAGACTCTTTCAGCCCCTCGCCAAACACCGCGCTGCGGACCGATAGCAGAACCACCAGCAACGGGCCCCACAGCGGCACCAGCACTATCACAGCCAGCATGTGCCCGCGCACCGGCAGCAGGCCCAGCTTCATGAGCGTCCACAGCATCAGGCAAACCAACGCATGAATCAGCAGCAAGACGGCAGCAACGACAAGCGAGATCAAGCGGCACCCCCCTCACCGTCACCGGTGTAAGAGATGTGCTGCAACAGCGCCACGATGTCCTCGCCGTCGACGGGCTCCACCGCAATATGCTTTGCGCTCAGGCGCTCGCGGATAATGGGCAGATCGCACGCCTTTGCCTGGCGCATAAGCAGGTAGAGCACGTCGCCGTCGACCAAGCCCGCCGCGTCGCTCTCGCGGATTGCCGACCCAATTGCGCCCACCAGCTCGCCGACAGGCTCCATGCCCGGTACCACGCGCAGGAGCAAAAAACTCCCCATCTTGCTATCTGCGAGCGCCTGCTCCGCCGCGAGCTCTTGGCCAAAGGCAGCCTGCTTGAGCACGCAAGTGCCGTCAACGCAGCGTTTATCCTGCGCCACCGCCTCATAGTCAAAGGCACGGCCCAGCGCGCTTTCGACCAGCCCGCACAAGATGCGGAACAGGTTTTGATAATAGAGAGTCATTTGGTTTTCGGCCGCACGACGCACAAAGATCAACACGGCGGGTGCCCCGTCGCGCTCGATCGTGTATCCAAACATGGGAAGCCCCGGCGTCAGCTCGCGGTTCACCCACAGGTTCGAACGGCCCCCGTCGCCCAAAAGAGGTGCAAGCTGCTCAAGCGTGAGCGAGCGTGCGGCATCTTCGGCAAACGCGGGACTTGCTGCCACCAGGCGTGCAAATGCCCCGCCCGAAACATGGTAGATCGCCACCGAATCGTTCTCGAGGATCTCGCCCAGAAGCTCGCAGCACTTGCGATAGATGTCGCGAGGGTTGAGTACGTCGAGCTCCTGCGTCACGGCAAAGATCTTGCCAAAGCTGTCGTGGCGACCCACGATCTGGCGCCTGTACGCGCGCTTGTCCTCGATCGCGTCGTGGTAGAGCTGCGTAAGGAACGTATTGCGGTTGCGCACGAGCTCGTTTTGATCGCGCTCCGCCCTAATGGCTTCGCTGTTGCGCAGCTGCACATAGCCGCACACGGCACCCACCACAAAGTACGCAATAAACGGTAGCCAGTTGGACGGCTCGTAGAACAGACCCTGGAAGGTATAGCCGTACTGAGTAAAGCAGCTGGCTGCCAAACCCACCGACGCCAGCAGCGCCGCAACCAGGCCAAAGTCCAAGCCATACAGCGTGCCGATCAGCACCACGTAGAGCAGGCGATAATCGAGCACGTTGAGCTGGACCGATTGTGAGAACAGATGCTCCAGTACCTCGAACAGAACCCAGGCAACGCCCGTCTCTAGGCATTTAATAGGCAGCGTGCGCATCTGGATGCGGTCGATGGCGGCACGCAGCGGGTTGACCTTCTTTGCGCGGCCAACATCCCAACGCGCTTGAATGGTCGAAAGATCGCGCAGCAAGTCGTAGCGCTGAAACCAGCCATAGCGAACGCGAACGGTGTCGCTGACGGGCAGGGCATAGCCGGCAGAATCGCCATAGGCAACTGAGAGCCCAGGGAACAGCGCCTTGAGGGCCTCGCCCACCTCACCAGACGTGCGATGGAAGGTATCGGCAACGTCGAGCGTCTCAAAGGAGGCGTCCCAGCTGTCAAAGATGCGGCGTACCAGCACCGCGAGCTCCTCGGCACACAGCAGGGGAAACGCCGCGTCCTCCGCGCCCTGCAAAGCGACCGATCCGGTTAAGCAAGAATCGAACAGCGGCACAAAAAACGGATCATCCAGCGCGGCGGAGGCAGTGTACAGGAAGGGCGCGCGCAGAATCTTTGCCTGAACGCCTTCGCGCACAGCGTAGTAGCGGCAGAGGTCGTTGGCCGCGCGGGCGATAATTCCCTTGCCCGTTCGCCCCACGGCGCCGGAGGCACCCTCGGCACTCGCGGGCCCCGCTACAAACAGCAGCTGGACCCGGCGACTCATGCACGAACGAAAGACCGAGCGCAGCAGCTCGATATCGCCCACGGTATCGGTATGCGGGGTAAGGAAATTAGACAGGTAGACTACGCGGTCGAACTCGTAGGCCTGCTCCAAGTGCTGGAGGAGCTCTTTCCACGAAGCATGAGGCGACGACTCATCGTGGCGCGCTTCCGCGGCAGCGACGACCTTAACGTGGTCCCCGGGGAACGCCTTGGCGCAAAAGTCATCGTCAACATATGCGGTGTTGCCAACAACTAGCACTTCCATGGCGCATTCCTCCCCTAAAATCCACTTTTGTCCTAGTCAAACATGCGTATTTTACGCTGTCAACGCGAGCTAGAACGATCGCGTCGAAAATGTTGGTGTAAGGGTGACACCCTAGCGCCCGTTTAACGAA
>UROA01000121.1 GCA_900549355.1 uncultured Collinsella sp.
AAGCGGCTGCCGAGAAACGTCTTCTCGTCCACCTTGAGGATGGTGTCGACAGTGCTGTCGGCGATGGTGCGCATAATGTCGATCTTGTCGCCATCGCGCACGATATCGCAGAAGCTCCGCGTGCGCTCGTCGAGCTGCGCGGGTAGACGGAAATCGCTGTGATAGGCAATGCTCGCTCGGATGAGCTCATCTTCTGCCGGGTCATCGATAAAGTCGCGGATGCTCGTTACGGCGGGTGCATCGGCGGGATTCTCGCCAAAGAGGACCTCGATGCCCAGCACCGCATGGCTCATGCTCTCGGCGTCCTTAAAGGTGTCCCAGCGTCGCAGCTGCTCAAAGCGGCCCATATCGTGCAGCAGGCCGCAAAGCCATGCCAGGTCAATATCTTCTGACGACCAGTCCTGCTCGCGCGCCACGGCATCGCATGCCTCGGCCACGTGGTACGTATGCTCGATTTTGAGCGCGATGCGTGGGTTGGTGGCGTCGTAGGCATCGGTGTAGCTTTTGAAGGCCGCGCGCGCCCGGTCTCGATCGATAGCTGTCATAATGACTTCCTAAAAAGTTGTGTCTTTCGATCCGGTGGCAATTGTAGGTGAACTCGGTTGCTGTCGGATGATGATTCTGCCGTATCGCTACATGCGGCTCGGAGACCTTGTCAGGATGAGAAGCGTATGGTGCTCAAAATCGTTAGAACCGTCTGGCCGGTGATGCTTACCTATGTTGCAATAGGTGCGCCGTGCGGAATGATCATGGGGCAGACGGGAATGGAGCCCTGGATGGTCTTTGCTCTGAGCAGCACGTTTGTGACGGGCAGCGGGCAGTTTATGATCTGCAACCTGTGGCTGGCGGGTGTGCCTGCAGCATCGATCGTCGCGAGCGTCGCCGCAATCTCCTCGCGCTTTGCGCTTTACTCGGCATCGATCGCACCGCATCTGAGGGGTGCCTCGAAGCGTCAGACGCTGGCTGTTGCCGCGACACTTACCGAGGAGGCATACGGCATCTCGCTTGCCAAGTTGGTTGAAGGGGAGGATTGGGGTCCGCGTGAGTCCTTCGTGCTCAATGTGATCCTTATCGCAACATGGGGCGTTTCGTGTACGACGGGCGCCATCGTCGGCGCCGTTGTCGATGTTCCCACCGCCATTGCAGCCTTTGTCTGCACCTCACTCTTTATCTGCCTGCTCTTTTCGCAGCGGCTGTCGCGCGGCAACGTTGTCGCGGCGGTTTCGGGCGCGGTGTCCGTCGCCGTATGCAAGTTCTTGGGCCTCGTGAATATTGCCGTGCCGGCAAGCGTCGTGGTCGGCATTACCATTGCGCTGGCGTGCGATGCTGTATTTGACGGAAAAGGTGCCCGCGATGCCCGTTAACGAGTTCTTGGTTCTGTGGCTGTCGTCGTGGGCTGCTATCGCGTTCTTTCGCATCGCGCCGGCGTTCGCCTTGCGAGGGCGGACCCTGTCGCCCCGCATTACCGAGGCCCTGGGCTATATCCCGCCCGCTGCCTTTGCCGCGCTGGTCGCCAACGACTTGGTGAGCCCCGGCGCGTTCGACGCGGGACTCTGGCCTGCCTTGGTTCCCTGGATTGCGGCCGTCGGCGTCGTGGTCGTGGCGGTCAAGACAAAATCGATGCTGTGGTGCTGCGTCTCGGGCATCGTACTCTATATTGTCTTGAGCCTTATATAGGGGTGGCGTCGCGGGCGCCGAATCTCGTTCCATCCCAACTTGTCGAATTTTTCACCGAGCTGGTCTATTTCTTCTGGTACCATGGTCAAACTTTACTGTAGAAAAGCATGACGTGGGCTTTTGTTCCGCGTCAGCGGAAATGGGGGTTTCATGGCACAGGAAGCGACCGCCAACGAGCAAAAGAAATTCAAGGTTCCGCGCATCCCGGGCGACATCATGATCTATCCGATGATCGTCGGTCTTTTGCTCAACACCTTCTGCCCGCAGGTTTTTGAGATCGGCGGCTTCTTTACGGCTGCCTGCCGCGGTGGCTCCAATACCATCGTCGCCGCGATCCTGCTGTTTGTGGGCGCCGGCATCAGCTTCAAGTCCACGCCGGGCGCCATCAAGACCGGCATCGTCGTGCTGATTCCCAAGCTGGTCGTCGCAGCGGCTCTCGGCCTGGGCGTGGCATATTTCTTTAACGATAACTTCCTGGGTCTGAGCTCCGTGTCTATCATCGGCGGCATTACGTTTTGCAACATGGCGCTCTATACGGGCATCATGGGCGAGTTCGGCGATGAGTCCGAGCAGGGCGCCGTCGGTATCCTGTTCTTTACGGCCGGCCCCGCCGTCACGATGATCATCCTTGGTGTTTCGGGCCTTGCCAACATCCCTGTCGGTACTATCATCGGCTCCATTTTGCCGCTCGTTATCGGCATGGTTCTGGGCAACCTGTTCCCGTTTATCAAGAACCTGCTAGTTCCCGGTGCCAACCCTGCGATTGCCGTCATCGGATTTCAGCTTGGCGCGTCCATGAGCCTGTCGAGCTTTATCACCGGTGGTATTTCCGGCATCTTGCTGGGCCTTGTCACGCTGTTTGTCGTCGGTCCCATCACCTTTGCGTTCGAGCGCCTGTGCGGTGGTAACGGCAAGGCCGCTGTGGCTTGCTCCACTATCGCCGGCACGGCTATGACCACGCCGGTTGCTCTTGCCGAGGTCGCGCCGCGCTATGCCGAGCTTGCACCCACCGCGTACGCCCAGATCGCCACCGCCGTTATCATCACGGCAATCATGGCTCCGATTCTGACCGGCTGGGTCGACAAGAAGTTCTGCCAGGGCAAGGAGGACCTGTCGCCTGCCGGTGTCGAGGCCATCGAGGAGGCTGTCGCAACCGATATCGACGGTGAGTAACGTCCGTTACCGATAATTGATTCCGGCGTGCAACTCGCGCCGTTTGAGCGCCCGAACGAGAGCTGTCCTGCAGTGACGTTCGGGCGCTCTGCTATTATTCCCCTTACCCCTGCGGGCAGGGGTGTTTGTTGCCCAGATTCGAATTGGTCGATTCAGACCACTTGGATATTGAAAGGATGGCGGCTAGTGGTTAAGGCACTCAAGATTGAGATATTCGTGCTATGCATGATTGTTCTTATCGGGCTTGCCGTGCGAAGTCGTCGCTCCTTGTTCTCGAGCACCCAGCAGCTATTGTTTAGCATGCTTGGCTACACCTCTGCCGCGTACATATTATTCGATATGGTCTGGACGCTTTCGGACGGTGTGGACGGCACGTTGGGCATTGCTGTCAACTGGATTTCCAACGCGGTTTCGTTTTCGCTCTTTGCCGTCGCGTGTCTCATTTGGTTTATCTATTCCGAGACGGTGCAGGGTTCTCGCCTTTTGACCTCGCGCTATAGGGTGGTGCTTGTAGCGTTGCCTACGGCTCTGGTGGTCGTGCTGGCGTTTACCAGTTACTGGACGCACGCCCTGTTCTATATCGATTCGCAGGGTGTGTATCGTCGCGGCTTTGCCTATATGATCCAGCCCATCGTCAGCTACTGTTACGTTATACATACGTCCCTGCATGCGTTTGTGCAATCTCGCAGGGTCGAGAGTCTGCAGACGAAGGCCATCTATCGAACCTTGGCATTTTTCGCCATTCCGGCCCTGGTGGGTGGTACCTTTCAGGTCGTATGCTCGATGCCCGGCCTTTGTGTCGGCATAATGATTAGCATGTTGCTGCTCTACATCATCTACCAGGAGCAGCTCATCTCGACCGACCCGTTGACTGGCCTCAACAATCGCAACCGTTTTGAGACCTATATGTTGTCGCTCTTCTCAAATGTGGATCAGGCCGAAGACGTGTATCTGCTTATGATGGACGCCGACGGCTTTAAGCAGATTAACGACCGGTATGGACATGTGGAGGGCGACCATGCCCTCCAGGTCATATTCGCTGCGCTCAAAGAGGCCTGCTCGGCGTCTGGTGGCTTTATCGCACGTTATGGCGGTGATGAGTTCGTGGTGCTTCAAAAGGCGACGGCGGAGCAGGACATCATGCGTCTGTGCGCGGCAATCAGCGACGAGCTCGCGCGCGCCGAGGTCCCGTATCTGTTGCGGATGTCCATCGGCTACGCACGGGTTGGTGATGGCGTCGATACCTGGCAAGACTTGCTTCGCGCTGCCGACGCGGAGCTCTACCGCGTAAAGCGCGAGAAGAAGAAAGCCGGCGTTCAGATACGCTAGAAAAAAGGGGCGCACGACCGTTGTGATGGTCGTGCGCCCCTTTTGCGTTTGTGGGGGCCTCTGGCCATAATGCCCAGGCGCGTTGCGGCAAGACGGGCGTCTGCCGCCGCGACTCGGTACGAAATCTACGAGAATCAGTGCACCCCATTAAGCTAAAGTGTGCGAACACCCTCCCTAAAAAGGTGAGCTCGCTAGGCTTTTTTGGGTTTGTTGACGATGATGATGCCGCCGCAGACCAACAGCAGGGCAACGATGACGGTAACGGGGCTCGTGTCAGCGCCCTCGCCGAGCAGCAGTGCGCTCAACAGCACGCCAAAGACCGGGTTCATAAAGCCAAAGACCGACACGCGGCTGACGGGGTTGACGGCGAGCAGGCGGGACCACAGCGAGTACGCGACGGCGGAAATGAGTGCCATATAAATGATGAGCGCGATGGCGGGGACAATCGCCGTGGGGGAGAGCGCGCCACCCATCAAAAAGCCGATGGCGGTGAGGACCAGGCCGCCGACCAAGAACTGCCACCCGGCAAGCAAGACGCCGTCGTGCTCACGCGAGAAGATACCGATCAGGCAGGTCGAAAGGGCACCCGCGACGGTGGAGGCTAGGATAAAACCCTCGCCGTCGAGCGTAAAGCCAAAGGTGCCGTCCGCGCCCGAAAGGTTGACGAGCGCGACGCCGGCAAAGCCCAGTACGCAGCCGAGCACTTTGGCCGCATTGAGCTTCTCGGTGTGAAATGCCAGGGCGGCAAAGAGGATTGCGAGGAAGTTGGCGCTGGCCTCGATGATGGAGCTCGACATGGCGCTGGCGCGCGAGAGGCCCAGGTAGAAAAAGAAGTACTGCCCGATAGTCTGGAAGAGCGACAAGATGCAGATGGGCTTGATATCGCGCGCTTGCGGAACGAGCGGTCGGCGCTGGGCCACGCTCATGCCAACAATGACCAGCATGCCGGCAAGGGTGAAGCGCAGGCCCGCGAAGAGCAGCTGCGAGGCGCTGTCGTGCGCGGGAATACCAAAGAGGCCGTAGCCGATCTTGATGCAGGGGAAAGCCGACCCCCAGAGCGCGCAGCAAACAAGACAGCCCAGGATGAGTCCGGGCAGGGTGGCGAGATACGGCTTGCGGCTTTCCATGATGTCCTTCCTGTATGCGCGAAGCAAAAAAGAACCCGCCACCGGATGTGCCGGTGGCGGGTGTTGTTACCCGAAGGGATTGTACCCGATGGGAAAGGTTTAAGCGAAGTAGGCCACGCCGCTCTCAAAGATCGGCATGAACTTATCGCCGGGGACATGCTCGGGCACGTTGCGGTACAGGTTGTCGCCGCGACGCTCGGCATGGCCCATCTTGCCCAGGACGCGGCCGTCGGGGCTCGCGATGGCCCCGGACGGGCGGGTCGCCACC
>UROA01000122.1 GCA_900549355.1 uncultured Collinsella sp.
GATTAATGGATGGAAACGGGTGTTCTATCGGGACACACATTTTGTCCTATAAGCCGTATTTGCTGCTTCAGATAAAGAAAGCGCCCGCTTGCTGGGGGAGCAAGCGGGCGCCTGTGAGCGAATATGTTTGCGGCGAAAGCCGTGATGAGCGGTGGGGTGGCGACTAGTTGGTCGTACCGGAATCGTCACCCGTGCCCGAACCAGAGCCCGAGCCCGAACCAGAAAGTGCGACCGTCAGCGTAATCGTGCTGTCGGTGGACTGCTTGCCGGTGGGGGAGACGCCCGTAACGGTGGCATCCTCGTTACCGCTTACGGGATTGCCGTTCTGGTCACAGAAGCCAATGTTATAGAAACCGGCGTTGTTGAGCGCGGTAACGGCGGCGGAAATGCTCTTGCCGTACAGGTTGCCCGGGACGGTGGCCTTGCCGGACTTCTTGGCAATGACGACGGTAATCGTGGCGCCGGGCTTCTGCTTGCCGCTGGGGTTCCAGCTGATTACGGTGCCCTCGGTAACCGAGTCGTTCTCCTGGTAGCTAACGTCGACGCCAAAGCCTGCCATATCGAGGGCGTTGCGCGCCTGGGCCTCGGTCATGTCGGTCAGGTCGGGGACGGACGTGGTATCCGGGCCGCTCGAGACCTTGTACGAGATGGTCGTGCCCTTCGCGACTTCCTTACCGGTTTCGGTGCCCTGCTCAAAGACCTGACCCTCATCGGCCTCGTTGGCCTCCTCGGAGGCGTTGCCCTTCAGGCCAACGCTTGCCAGCGCGGCCTCGGCCTGGTCCTTGGTCAGGCCGACAAGCTGGGGAACCTCAACCTTCTCGGAGGGCTTGGGACCCTTGGAGATTACCAGGTTCACCTTGGTGCCCTTGGCCTTCTTGGTGTTGCCGTTGGGCGTCTGCTCGGCGACCTTGCCCTCGTCGACATCGTCGTTGTAGCTTTGGTCGATGGTGCCGACCTCGAGGCCGGCTTCCTTGATCAGCTCGACGGCAGTCTGCTGGTCCTTGCCCAGTACATCGGGAACGGTGACCTGCTCGCCGCCAAAGAGTCCTGTGGCAAAGGCCACCACGATGCCGATGACGGCAACCGCTGCCACCACGGCGGCGATGATCTTGTTTTTGCTGGATTTGGGCTCTTCGACCTCGTACGAGCCGGTAGAGCCCGAAACCGAGCTACGGGCGGTATTCTGGCCGCTCACGCCCGAAACGGGACGCACCATGGCGCGCGTCTGATCGGAAAGCTCGCGAGTCTTGGTGGCGCCCAGCTCACCGGGGGCACCGATGATGCGCGTGGGCTCCGAGACGTTGACGGCACGGCCCGACAGGTAGCTGTTGAGCACCTGACGAAGCTCGTCGGCGGTCTGGAAGCGGTTTGCCGGGTCCTTCTCCATGCACTTGAGGATGATGCGCTCAAGGTCGGCGTCGACACCGGAGTTGATCTGGCTCGGCGGAATAGGCAGCTCGTTGACTTGCTTGAGTGCGACCGAGATGGCGTCGTCACCGTCAAAGGGAACGCGGCCGGTGGCGCACTCGTACATCACGACGCCCAGCGAGTAGATATCCGAGGTGGGGCCGAGGTCCTGACCGCGGGTCTGCTCGGGGCTGACGTAGTGGGCGGTTCCCAGCACGTTGTTGTCTTGCGTGAGGTGGCTGTTCTTGGCGCGCGCGATGCCAAAGTCCATCACCTTGATGTTGCCGTCGGGCAGCACCATGATGTTCTGCGGCTTAATGTCGCGGTGGATGATCTCGTGCTTGTGGGCGACCGAAAGCGCGGAGCTGATCTGCGAGCCGATCTGGGCGACCTTCTTGGGGTCGAGGGCGCCGTGGCTCTTGATGCCGCTCTTAAGGTCGGTACCGCGCAGGTACTCCATGACGATGTAATAGGTGTCGCCGTCCTTGCCCCAATCGTAGACGCCCACGATATAGGGGGAGGAGAGACCGGCTGCTGCCTGGGCCTCCTGCTTAAAGCGCGCGGCGAAGGTTGCGTCGCCAGCATACTGCGGCAGCATGATCTTGACAGCAACCGTGCGGTCGAGGACCTGGTCCTGTGCACGGTAGACGGTCGCCATGCCGCCTGTTCCCACCTTATCCTTGAGGAGGTATCTTCCCCCGAGGACCCTCTGTTCCATTCCTGCTCCTAACATAACTATTCGCTCAACGATGTGTGTAGTACCTACGATGTGGCCGCTGAGGCCGTGTGGCGCGTTGCCGCTAACTCTTCGGCCGCGGCGCGCCTCGGGTGTCCGATTCGATCATGGGCATCACGCTCCCTGTGCGGCAAGCGCCGCGGTCAGGACGATACCGGCGATCTTAGCGGCCTTGACGTCATGCTTGTCGAAATCCTCCAAGGCCACCGAGATGGCGACCGTGGGTGAATCGTAAGGTGCAAAGCCAACGAACATAGAGTTGACGTTGGTGCCGCCAGTCTCGGCCGAGCCGGTCTTGCCGGCGACCTTGACGCCGGGGATTTGGGCATCGGTGCCGGTGCCGGACTGGACGACGGCAAGCATGGCCTGCTTGACCTGGTCGGCCGTGGCGGAGCTGACGGCCTGACCCAGCGAGCGGGACTGCGTGGTCTTGACCACGGTTCCGTCCGGGGCGAGTACCTGGGCTACAAAGTACGGGTCCATGACCACGCCGCTGTTAGCGATGGCGGCGGCAATCACGGCGTTTTGCATGACGGTGGTCTGCGGGCCGGGCGTGTGGTCCATGCCGACAGGCTGGCCGGCGCCGGCCCAGGCGGTCTCCCACTCGGTCATGAGCGACGGGTCGGCCATGATGGAGGCCGCGGAGGTCAGGTCCTGGCCGAGCTTTTGGCCGTAGCCAAAGGCGTTGGCAAACTGTACGAGCGTGTTTGCGCCAACTTCGTTTGCCACCTGGCCGAAGACGACGTTGGAGGACACGGCAAAGGCCTGCTGCAGGCTGATGGTGCCGTAGCTCTCGTTGGCATAGTTGGTGACCGGTGCGTTGCCGATGTCCATGGAGCCGGGCGCCTGGTAGGTGCTGGTCAGGCTGGCGGTACTGGTCTCGAGTGCCGCGGAAAGCGTAACGACCTTAAACGTTGAGCCCGGCGTGTACAGCGCGTCCATGGCGCGATTGTACATGGAGCCGTCCTCGCCGCCGCCCGTCTGTAGCAGGGCATCGATGTTGGTGTTGTCGTAGGTGGGCGAGCTGGCACATGCGAGCACCGCGCCGGTACGCGGGTCGATGACCACTACAGCGCCCTTAAAGCCCTTGAGCGCCTGCTCGGCCGCCGTCTGGATGCGCGAGTCGATGGTGAGCTTGGCGGTGTTGCCCGGCTGGGTCTGGCCCGCGAGCGACGCGATGGCGTTGTTCCAGCTGGAGTAGTCCTTAGAACCGGTGAGCGTGTCGTTCATGACGCTCTCGATGGCGGTGGTGCCATACTGCTGGCTCACGTAGCCAACCACGTGCGCTGCTAGGTTACCGTTGGGGTAGGAGCGTACGTAGGTGCCGTCTTCCTGCTGCAGCGACTCGGCCAGCGTCACGCCGTCGGACGTGATGATGGAACCGCGCTGGATGTACTTGGAGCGGGCGATGGTGTGGTTGTTGGTCGGCATGTCCTGATAGTCCTTGGCCTTGATGACTTGGACATAGGTGAGGTTGCCGATAAGGATGGCGAACAGCGCCGTAAAGGCGAGCACTGCACGGGTTAGACGGTTGGCGAGCGCCACGCGGCCGAGCACACCGGATTCAGGCGTGTCGAGCAGGCGACGGCGCATGCGCGAGCCGACGGAATGGCTGGCGCCGCCCCCGGAAGAAGGAGGGGGCAAACGCGAGGCCGAGGGCGGGGGACCGGGGGGATGGCCTGCCGCTGCCGTAGGAAGACGAGGTGGCAAAGCGCGTGCCCGTCGAGGCGGCGGCAGATGCGACCTGATCATCGGTGATGGCGGCCATGGTGCCGGTGCCGGTAAGCTCGGCCTCGCGTCCGGTCGCCTCGTCACCGGCGCGCAGCAGGAGCGCGACGATGATAAAGCTCGCCAGCAGAGAGGAGCCGCCCTGACTCATAAAGGGCAGGGTGACGCCGGTCAGCGGAATCAGGCGGGTTACGCCGCCAACGATCAAGAAGGCCTGGAAGCTGATGGCGGCCGTAAGGCCCGTGGCGCTAAAGGCAGCGAGGTCGGATTTAGCGCGGGCAGCCGTGGTGAGGCCACGCACGGCAAAGAGCATAAACAGGATGAGCACGGCGCCGCCGCCCAAAAGGCCCATCTCCTCGCCGATAGCCGAGAAGATAAAGTCGGACTCGACGACAGGGATGTTGTTGGCCATCCCGTTGCCGATGCCAACGCCGACCAGGCCGCCGTCGGCAAGCGAGAAGAGCGACTGGACGATCTGGTAGCCCTGGCCCTGGGCGTCCTTAAACGGATCGACCCAAACCTGGAAACGCACCTGAACGTGCGACAGGAACTTGTAGGCGCCCACGGCTCCAACGGCTAAGAGCGCAAGGCCGATAACGACATACGAAAAGCGCCCCGTGGCAACGTAGAGCATCAGCAAGAAGATGGTGTAGAACAACACGGCCGAACCCAGGTCGCGTTCGAAGACGACGACGAGCAGGCACACGCCCCATACGGCAAACAGCGGCAGCAGCAGTCGCAGGCGAGGGATTTTAAAGCCCAGGATTTTGCGGTTGGAGATGGAGAGCAGCTCGCGGTTCTCGGCCAGGTAGCCGGCCAGGAACAGGACGATAAAGACCTTGGCGAACTCGCCGGGCTGGATGGTAAAGCCCGCGATGCGAATCCACAGCTTGGAGCCCGAGATCGTGGTGCCGATAAAGATAGGCAGCATCAGCAGAATGATGCCGATGATGCCAAAGGTGTACTTGTAGCGCATGACCACGTCGAGGTTTTTGACTAGTGCAAGCGTTCCCGCCATGAGCGCCACCGAGACAAACAGGATGATGAGCTGTGAGATGGCGAGAGCGGGGGCGAGACGCGTCACGAACGTGATGCCGATGCCCGAAAGTATAAATACGATGGGCAGGATGGCGGGGTCGGCACCGGGCGCCAAGATGCGCACGGCAATGTGGGCCGCGGCAAAGGCGGCAAAGAGGCCGATCGGTACGGCGAGCGTCTCAAAGGAGATGGCAGCGCCCGCGGTGAGGACGTACATCGCATGCAGCAGGATGACGGGGAACGCCGAGGCGATGAGCAAGAGCAGCTCGGTGTTGCGGCGACTCATAAGCGGCACTCCCTTTCTAATTCTTATCGGAGGCTTCGGCCTCGGCGGACTGTTCGGCGGTTTTCTCGGAATCTGATTCGGAGGTCGATCCCTGATTGGTGTTGTCGCGAATCGTTTGCGCGTCGATCACCTGGCGGGTCTGCTCCTCGTCGATCTGGTGGCGGTACTTGGATATCGTGTCCTGCGCATCGTCGACACTTGTTTGCGGAATGCCCGCCTTGAGGCGGTTTTGCGTGTCTTCGGGCAGGTCGGATAGCTTGATGCTGGTTTCGCTTTCGAGCCAGTGGAGCTTGAGTCCGAGCGGCTTTCCGGGGAGGGCGCGCCCGCAGGCGGCAGTGCCACGCAGTCC
>UROA01000123.1 GCA_900549355.1 uncultured Collinsella sp.
CGGCGGCCTGCTCGCCTGCCTGGGCTCAAGCGTTCACCATGCGCCGGTGCTGCTGACCGAGCATGGCATCTATACCCGCGAGCGCGAGGAAGAGATCATTCGCGCCGACTGGGTGGTGCCGTCGTTTAAGGACCGCTGGATTCGCTTTTTCTACCTGCTTTCGGAGGAGATCTACCGCCGCGCCTTCCGCGTGACGAGTTTGTTCCATAACGCCCGCAAGACGCAGATCGATATGGGCTGCGATGCGGACAAATGCCTGGTCATCCCCAACGGCATCCAGTTCGACCGCTTTAAGGATATTCCCTTAAAGACTGATGACGGCTGGGTGGACATTGGCGCGGTGGTGCGCCTGGCGCCCATCAAGGATGTCAAGACCATGATTTATGCCTTCTTTGAGCTGCACGAGCGCCTGCCCAAGGTGCGCCTGCACATCATGGGCGGCGTGGACGACGAGGAGTACGGCGCCGAGTGCCACTCGCTGGTCGAAACCCTGGGCGTGCGCGACCTGATCTTTACCGGCCGCGTCAACGTGGTCGAGTACATGGAAAAGCTCGACTTTACCATTTTGACGAGCATCTCCGAGGGCCAGCCGCTCAGCGTGCTGGAGTCGCTTGCAGCGCGCCGTCCCTGCGTGACGACTGAGGTGGGCTGCTGTCGCGAGCTTCTCGAAGGCGCCCCGGGCGACGACTTTGGCGTGGCGGGTTTTGTGACGCCGCCTATGTATCGCAAGGGCTTGGCCGATGCCATGGAACGCATGTGCACAAGCCGCGCTCGTCGCATTGAGATGGGGGAGCGCGGCCAGCGTCGCGTTGCCACGTACTTTTTGCACGAGCAGATGCTCGCCAACTATCGCGCGCTGTACGACGAGACGGCGCAAGCGTTTGACCTGCCCAGAGAGGGGGAGTAGCCGGTGGCCGGAATCGGTTTTGAGCTCAAGCGCCTGTTTAGGCGCAAGGGTCTGTTTGCCACGATGCGCGCCTATGGCTACGCTGGCATTGTGTGTACGGGCCCCATGCTGCTGGGCGTGCTGCTCCAGGTGGGTATCTTGGTGCTGTGCGGTCTGTGGGGTGTGGGCCGTGCCAACCAAGATCTGCTGGTGTGCATGGTGACCTACACACTGCTGGCCTCGCTTTTGCTCACGAGCTTTTTCTCCATGCCGGTCACGCGCTTTTTGGCTGATATGTTGTTTGCCGAGCGCGAGGATGAGATCCTGCCTTCGTTTTGGGGCTCTAACGCCATCATGCTCGTTGCGGGCACGGTGCTCTACGGCGTCTTTTTGCTGTTCTCGGGTGCCACGCTGCTGCAGGGGCTGCTGTGCCTGTGGCTGTTCAACATTATGATCGTCAACTGGAACGGCATGAGTTACCTCACGGCCATCAAGGACTACCGCGGCATCCTGTGCAGCTTTGCGGCTGCCATTGGCGTGGCGTGCCTGTGCGCCCTGGCCGCGCTGGCGCTGGGACTGCCGCCGGTCGAGGGCCTGTTGGCGTCAATTGCTCTGGGCTACGGCGTCATGCTCGCCTGGGACGTGGTGCTGCTGTACCGGTATTTTCCTCAGAGCGACCGCAGCCCCTGGCCCTTTTTGCGGTGGCTCGATCGGTTTATGCCGCTGGCGGTCACGGGTCTGTTAACCAATCTGGGACTCTTTGCGCACCTGGTTATTATTTGGGCCGGTCCCATTGGCGTGCAGGTCAAGGGCTTGTTTTATGGTGCACCCTACTACGATGTGCCGGCGCTCATTGCGTTTTTGACGATTCTGGTCACGACCGTCAACTTTGTGGTCTCGGTCGAGGTCAACTTCTATCCGCGCTACCGCGACTACTATAGCCTGTTCAATGACGGCGGCGTGGTAGGCGATATTGTGGTGGCCGAGGAGGAGATGCTCTCCACGCTCAACAGCGAACTGCGCTTTTGTGCGCTCAAGCAGCTGTTTGTGACCGCGGCGGTCATTTCGCTCGAGACCACGGTGCTGTCGGCCCTACCGTTGGGCTTTAACAACCTTATGCACGGGTATTTTCGCACGCTGTGCGTGGGCTATGGCCTGTATGCCGTGGGCAATACGGTGATGCTTATCTTGCTGTACTTTACCGACTATAAGGGGGCCGTGCTGGCTTCGGGCCTGTTTGCCGGTGTGGTCGGGCTGGCGACTGCCGTGTCGTTGCTTTTGCCGCAGCAGTTTTACGGCTTTGGCTTTTTGTTGGGTGCGGCGGTGTTTTTTATCGTGGCGCTGCTGCGGCTCGATACCTATACCGCCAACTTGCCGTATCGTATCCTGAGCCAGCAGCCCATTGTGGCGACCGACAAAACGGGTCGCTTTACACAGCTGGGCCGCTTGCTCGACCGTGCCGAGCGGCGCTATGAGGAAGGTCGCCATAAGGGTGAGCCACATGGCGCGTTTGAGCGCGCAGTAGTCCGCGTGTATCGCAAGCATTGGGGAGGTTCTGATGACCGATAGGATGATGTCCCGCCGTCGCCTGTTTGAGGCGGCTGCCGGTGCGCTGTTGCTTTCGGGCTGCTCGGTGCAGGATGACTCCTCGACCAAAAAGGTCAAAAAGCAGGACAAGATTAAAAAGGTCGAGTCCTCGGACGGCACCAAGCACCTTCGCGATAAAGATGAGCTGTACGAGGTTTACGACGACTCGGGCATTGTGACCATGTACCTGACCGTCTCGCGCGGCAACAGCTCCGAGAACACCGACCACAGCTGGGCCGAGATCAACACGTACTCGGTGTATGACTATGCCGACATGGGCGTGACGCGCTATCAGGTTATGGGCCTGCTGCAGCCGGGCGACGAAGACGGCCCGGTGGCCGGCGAGGTTGGCTATGGCGAGGAAGCGCCCAATGCCACCGTGCAAGTGCGTGGTCAGACATCGAGCAATAACTCGCAAAAGAATTACAAGGTGGAGCTCAAAAAGGGCAAGGGTACCTGGCGCCAACAGCGCGCGATTGCGCTCAACAAGCACATGGGCGAGGGTATGCGTTTTCGCAACAAGATGGCCTACGATCTTATCCGTGGGATTCCCCAGATGATGGGCCTGCGCACGCAGTTTGTGCATCTGTGGGTGTGCGACCAGACCGAAAAGTCCAACGATACCTTTGAAGACTACGGCCTGTTTACGCAGGTGGAGCAGCTCAACAAGACGGCGCTTAAGGCACATGGCCTGGATAAGAGCGGGCACCTGTACAAGGTGAACAGCTTTGATTTTCATCGCTACGAGGACACTATTAAGCTTGCCGATGATCCCGACTACAACCAGGCAAACTTTGAGGGCATGCTCGAGATTAAGGGCGATTCGGACCACACCAAGCTCATCGAGATGCTCGATGCGCTCAACGACGAATCGCAAAAGATCGATGACGTGCTCGACACCTACTTTGATTCTGAGAATCTGGTTTATTGGCTGGCGTTTCAGATTCTGACGGGCAACTGTGATACGCAGAACCGTAACTGCTATCTGTACAGCCCGCTCAACTCAAATACCTGGTACTTTTTAGATTGGGATAACGACGGCATGCTGCGCAAGCTGGAGCTTTCTCTTACCGGGTTTTCGGACTACGCGAGCTGGGAGCGCGGCGTAAGCAACTACTGGGGCAACGTACTGTTCAATCGTGCGCTGCGCAGCAAATCGTTCCGCAGCGAGCTCGACCGCGCCGTCAAGGACCTGCGCTCGTATATGACCGAGGCACGCCTGAGCAAGATGATCAAGCACTACCGCGAGGTTACTGAATCGCTAGTCTTCGCTTCGCCCGATATCGACCATCTGCCTGTCACAAAGGACCAATACGAGCAGATCGCCGCGGCGATTCCCTCCGAGATCGAGGAGAACTACAAGAGCTACCGCGAGAGCTTTAAAAAGCCTATGCCGTTCTACATCGGCGTGCCGCAGGTCGATAACGGTAAGCTGCGCATTAACTGGGATGCGTCCTACGACTTTGAGGCGCGCGACATTCGCTACACCGTAGAGCTTGCGCGCGACTATGCCATAAGCGACGTGGTCTTTAAGGCCGAGGACGTGCTGCTTCCCGAGGTGACCTGCGATGCACCCGATACCGGCCAGTATTTTGTGCGCGTGCGTGCCACCAACTCCGACGGCTATACGCAAGATGCGTTTGACTACTATGTAACCGACGACGGCAAGCACTACGGCATGAAGTGTTTTTACGTGCAAGACGGCGGTAAGGTCGTGGAGGACACGTATGAGGAGGGCTAGCGCGCTGCTTGAGCGCTGGGCGGCCCCGCCTGTGCGTGCCACGCAGGAGCGTTACCGCCACGAGCTCAAATATCTCATTAATGAGGGCGAGCACGCTGCGCTTGCCTGTCGCATGGCGTCGGTGTTTAAGCTGGACAAGCATGCACGGGCGGGTGGTTACACCATTCGCAGCCTGTATTTTGACGACTACTGCAACTCGGCTTACGAGGAAAAAGACGCCGGTATTCTCATGCGCAAAAAGTATCGCGTGCGCATCTATAACGGCAGCGACAAGGTGATTAAGCTCGAGCGCAAAAAGAAGTACGGTAGCTGGATTTACAAGGAGGATGCGCCACTTACGCGCGGCGAGTTTGAGCAGATTCTGGCTGGCGACTACGACTTTTTGCTGAGGAGCCCCTATCCGCTCTGCCGCGAGTTCTACATTGAGTGCATCTGCAACGTGATGCGCCCGAGGACCATCGTGGACTACGAGCGCGAGCCGTGGGTGATGGATGAGGGCACTGTGCGCATTACGTTTGACATGAACGTGCGTGCCGCGGTGGGAAGCTTCGATATCTTTGACGCGACGCTGCCCGCGCTGCCGGTCCTGGAGCCCGGCAAGCTGGTGATGGAGGTCAAGTTTACGGAGTTTTGCCCGCAGCTGGTGCGCGATATGGTGCCGCCGGGCGCAGCCGAGCTTACGGCGGTCTCCAAGTACTGCCTGTGCTACGACAAGACCGCCTACCTTCGCGGATTTAACTACTGGGAATCGGATTTTGGGAACCGAGGGGATATTTAGACCATGAGCACCAGGGACTTTTTTAAGAACTCCGTCTTGGAGGCGTTTGGCCAGGTCGACCCTGCCAAGATCGGCCTTTCGCTGCTCGTGGCGCTCGCCATGGGCATCCTGATCTATTACGTGTACAAGCGCTTTTTTACCGGCGTGGTGTATTCGCGCAGCTTTGCCGTGACGCTCGTGGGCATGTGCGTGCTCACCTGCATGGTCACGCTCGCGATCTCGACGAACGTGGTCATCTCGCTCGGTATGGTCGGTGCTCTGTCTATTGTCCGCTATCGTACGGCGGTCAAGGACCCGCTCGACCTGCTGTATCTGTTTTGGGCTATTACCACGGGCATTACGGCCGGCGCCGGCATGTATGGGTAGCGCACAGAGATGTGGTGTAAGAGGCGGGGCATGCCCCGCCTCCGCCCTT
>UROA01000124.1 GCA_900549355.1 uncultured Collinsella sp.
TGCCGGGCGGTCTGGACGGCTACGCCCTCGATTTCGTCGGTATCTGCGGCGTAAAGCGGCAGATCGTCCGCATGGACAGCTTTTTGAACAGCATTCCCGAGCTTGCACCGCAGCATCTTGAGAACTTCGTTGCCAACCAGATGAACGCCTACGGCGGCAATCTGGACATGGCCTCCGCCGACATCCGCAGCTACACCGAGCAGGGACGCGCGGTGGCGGTCGTGTGCGGCAGTGCGCTGCGCTGCCAGAACATGCTGGACGCGCTGACCGACACCGGTCTCAACGTAAAAATCAGCGATCTGCTGCCCAAGGGCGGCTGTGTCAACATCATGGAGGGCACGCTGTCCGCCGGTTTCGAGTACCCCGACCTCGGTCTGGTGGTCATGACCGAAGGACAGGTGCTCGCGCGGCGCAAAAAGGCCAAGGTCAAGCGCTCGAACCGCGACCGGGTGAAGTCGTTCACCGATCTGACTCCCGGCGACCTCGTGGTGCACGAGCATCACGGCATCGGCCGCTTTATCGGCATGGAGCGCATGACGGTGGACGGTTCCGAGCGCGATTTCATCAAAATTGCGTTTGCGGGCACGGATTTTCTGTATGTTCCGGCAACCTCGCTCGACCTCATCTCTAAATACATCGGCGGCGGTGACAACGAGCGCGTGCGGCTGAACAAGCTCGGCGGCGCGGACTGGAGCAAGGCGAAAGCACGCGCCAAAGCGGCTGCAAAGGAGCTTGCCGAGGGTCTTATCAAGCTGTATGCCGAGCGCGCCAAGGTCAAGGGCTACGCCTTCCCGCCGGATGACGCGTGGCAGCGCGAGTTTGAGGAGGATTTCCCCTACGAGGAGACCGACGATCAGCTGCGCTGCATTGCCGAGATCAAGGACGATATGCAGTCCGACCGGCCGATGGACCGCCTGCTGTGCGGCGACGTGGGCTTTGGCAAGACCGAGGTCGCCCTGCGCGCGGCCTTTAAGTGCGTGGACTCCGGCCGCCAGGTCATGGTGCTCTGCCCCACGACCATTCTGGCCCAACAGCACTACGAGACATTCTTTGAGCGCTTTGCCCCGTTTGGCCTGGAGGTTGAGGTGCTCAGCCGCTTCCGCACCCCGGCGCAGCAAAAGCGCGCGCTTAAGGCGTTTGCCGAGGGCAAGATTGATGTGCTCATCGGCACGCATCGCTTGCTTTCTGCCGATGTGAACCCTAAGAACCTGGGCCTGGTGATCATCGACGAGGAGCAGCGCTTTGGTGTGCAGCACAAGGAGCAGCTCAAAAACCTGCGCGAGCAAATCGACGTGCTCACGCTCTCGGCAACGCCTATTCCGCGAACCATGCAGATGGCCACGAGCGGCGTGCGCGACATGAGCCTGATCACCACACCGCCGACCGGGCGTCGTCCCGTGATCGTGCACGTGGGGGAGTACGACCCCGACGTGGTGAGTGCGGCGATTCGCCTGGAGGTGGGCCGTGGCGGTCAGGTGTATTACGTGTCCAACCGCGTCAAGACCATCGACGATGCTGTGGCGCGCGTGCACGAGGCCGCGCCCGAGGCGCGCGTGGGCGTGGCACACGGCAAGATGAGCCCGCGCGAGGTCGAGGACGTGATGATCGAGTTCGCGACCAAGAAGATCGACGTGCTTATCGCCACGACCATCGTGGAGAGTGGCATCGATAACGCGACCGCCAACACGCTCATCATTGAGGACTCGCAGCGTTTGGGTCTGGCGCAGCTCTACCAGCTCAAGGGCCGCGTGGGCCGCTCGGCCACGCAGGCATACGCGTACTTTATGTTCCCGGGTGAGCTGCCGCTCACCGAGGAGGCCACGGCGCGCCTGACCGCGCTTTCCGAGTTCCAAGACTTGGGCAGCGGCATGCGCATTGCCATGCGCGACCTGGAGATCCGCGGCGCCGGTTCGCTCATGGGCGCCGAGCAGCACGGCAACCTGTCGAGCGTGGGCTTCGACCTGTTTACGCAGATGCTGGGACAGGCCGTGGCCGAGGCACGCGGCGATGACGATGCCGGCGTGGAGGCGGCGAGCGTGGGCATCAACCTGCCGGCAGACTACTTTTTGTCCGAGGAATACATGCCGGCGGTGGACCAACGCGTGCTCGTGTACCGTAAGCTCGCGGCGGCTGAGGACCTGGAGAGCATCGACGAAGTGCAGGAGGAGACCGAGGCGGCGCACGGCGAGCTTCCGTTGGCGGGGCTCAACTTGTTCAACCGCGCTCGCATTCGTATTCGCGGCGAGCGCCTGGGGCTCGAGAGCGTCACGCTCAGCGGTGGTCGCATTACCTTCCTGGGGGTTGACGTTCCCAAGAAGGTGGCCTTTGAGCTTAAGACCCGCTATGGCGCGGTGAACTTTCCCAAGAGCCGCAAACTGTCGGTGCCCTACAAGGCGGGTGCCGGCGCGGGCAGTGGCCTGGGTCGCGGCCTCGACGCCAACGACGGCACCGGCCCGGTGGCCGCGGCACTCATGCTGCTGCAACAGCTGGGTGCTAGCGACGACGACTAGCGGGTCGACGCTGCAAACGCTCCATTTGGGCAATCTGACCCTCACTCGTCGGTCGCGTACGCAAGTACGCTTCCCTCCTCCTTCGGGCCACCTTGCCACAAATGGAACGTTTTCGCTCACTTATGCTCAACCTGTAAGGGTATTTATGGGACAAAGCTATCTTTGCCCCACCATGTTGCGGGTCGACCCTTCGCCCGACCGAAAGGAAAGCATGTTCGGGTACATCTATAAGAAAGACGCCGCTGCTATCGCGGTCATCCTTGCCCTCTGCCTGGGCGTGGGCACCTTTTTCGATTACCAAATCTCGAGCATGCTGTTCAACTCGTCCAGCATGTACGGCCGCTTTATCGAGGCCGCCGGCGAGCTGCCGTTCGAGCTGACGGCGAGCATCGCAGGCGTTATGCTCGTGCGCGCGGTGCGTCCCGATTCCAGAGGGAGCAAATGGCTCGCCGTGCTCGGCATCCTCGTCAACGTTGGCTTGGCCGGCTACGAGATTGTTTCGTCCCTGCGGGTTGGCGGTAAACTCATTGCCGTTCAGTTGGTGCTGACGTTTGTGCTGGTCATCGCTGCCAACCTTATCGTCTATCGCCTCACGCGCACGACCGCGCCCGACGAGCTTACGCGCTGGGCGTTGATGGTGCTTGCCGTGTGGGTCGCTCAGGCCATTATCCTCAACGTGATCGTCAAGCCGCTGTGGTCGCGCCCGCGCATGCGCGTGATCGAGGTGACGCAGGGGCTCGAGTTTCAGCCGTGGTGGGTAATCGGCAACCCCGACAAGTGGAGCTATATTGCGGCCGGCGTAATCAAGGACGGCTTTAAGTCGTTCGCGAGTGGACACACGGCGCACGCGGCGATCGGCCTTATGCTCGCCGGGCTTCCCGCGGCGGCCTTTAAGGAAAAGCCGTCGCGCCGCCGGGTGGTCTTTTGGACGGCGGCTGTGGTCGCGGCGCTCGTCGCCTTTGGCCGTATCGTGATCGGAGCGCATTTTTTGAGTGACGTGAGCTGCGGCTTTGCCCTGGTGCTGGCGCTTGAGTGCCTTGCCGCGCGTATTGCCTATCCCAACGGCGTACAATAGCTCCGTTTGAATCATCTGACCGATACCCGGTAAGAGAGGATTGCCATGCTCGCGTTTAACAACGATTATTCCCACGGCGCACACCCGGCGGTGCTGCAGGCGCTCGTCGACACCAATATGGAGCCGCAGCCCGGCTACGGTACCGATGCACATACCGAGCGTGCCAAGCAACTTATTCGCGAGGCCTGCCAGGCCCCCGATGCCGACGTGTTTTTCCTGGTGGGCGGCACGCAGGCTAACGCCACGGTGATTGACATGCTGCTCGCGCCGTACGAGGGCGTCGTTGCTGCCGAGACTGGTCACGTCGCCTGCCACGAGGCAGGCGCCATCGAGTTTGGCGGCCACAAGGTACTCACCATCCCCGGCTACGAGGGCAAGATGCACGCCGAGGACCTCGAGAACTATATCCAGGTGTTCTACGAAAACGAGAGCTACGAGCACACGGTGTTCCCGGGCGCCGTGTACGTGAGTCTATCGACCGAGTACGGCACGCTGTACTCCAAGGCCGAGCTCGCGGCGATTCACGCGGTGTGCCAGAAGCGCGAGATTCCGCTGTTTGTGGACGGTGCTCGTCTGGCCTATGCGCTGGCGGCCGATGAGTGCGACATTACCCTGCCCGAGCTGGCGCAGCTGTGTGACGTGTTCTACATCGGCGGCACCAAGTGCGGTGCGCTCTGCGGCGAGGCTGTGGTGTTCTGCGGCATGCACGCCCCGGCGCATCCCATTCCGCGTATTAAGCAGCACGGCGCGCTGTTGGCCAAGGGCCGCCTGACGGGCGTGCAGTTTGAGGCGCTCTTTACTGACGGCCTGTATTTTGAGATTGGTCGCCA
Source organism: uncultured Collinsella sp. (assembly GCA_900549355.1). GTDB lineage: Bacteria > Actinomycetota > Coriobacteriia > Coriobacteriales > Coriobacteriaceae > Collinsella. The sequence continues at coordinate 4,416 of UROA01000124.1, forward strand.
GGCGATCGAAACCGCTCAGGCGCTTCGTCGCGTGCTGCACGAGCACGGCTACCGGTTCTTCTTGGAGACGCCCACAAACCAGCAGTTCGTGATTCTGCCCAACGAGGACATGGCCCGCATTCGCGAGCATGCGGCGATCGAGTACTGGGAAAAGTACGACGATACCCACACGGTGGTGCGCTTTTGCACCAGCTGGGCCACGACGCAGGAGGACATCGACGCGCTGGCGGCTGTCCTGTAGCCTGATGTAATGACGAGGGCCACCCTGCGCCGGGTTTGGCGCAGGGTGGCCTTTGCTTTGGGGAGAAGGGTTGTATGACCGAGATGTCCGAGCCGACGATTCGTCTGGCGACGCCCGATGATGCGCCGGCGTTGCTTGCCATCTATGAGCCGTATGTGCGCCAGACGGCGATTACCTGCGAATACGAGGTGCCGAGCGTTGAGGAGTTCGCCGGGCGCATCGAGCGTACACTCAAGCGCTATCCGTATCTGGTGATGGAGCTGGACGGGCGTCCGGTTGGCTATGCCTATGTGAGTTCGCTCAACAGCCGCGAGGCATACGACTGGTCGGTCGAGACGTCGATCTACCTGGCGCGCGACGTGCGTCACGGCGGGCTGGGCCGCAAGCTGCACGATGCGCTCAAACAATGCCTGGTCGCGATGGGCATCACCAACATGTGCGCGCTCATCGCCGTGCCGCACGATAAGGACGACGAGTACCTGACGCACAACAGTCAGGACTTCCATGCCCATATGGGATATCGCTTGGTGGGTGCTTTCGACCGCTGTGCCCAAAAGTTCGGCCGCTGGTACGACATGTGCTGGATGGAGTTGGTCCTGGCCGAGCGCACACCCAACCAACCCAAGCCAACCTGGTTCCCCGACCTCCCCAAACCTACCATTTAGGGCTCTTCGGGGGTTTGTGTGGGTTAGCCGCCCGGTAAAAGTGCCCGCCTAGC
>UROA01000125.1 GCA_900549355.1 uncultured Collinsella sp.
GCATGTCGGCTGCAGCCTCGGGGCGCGGACCATTGGTGCCAGCGGGCAGCGCCACCATCACCTGGAAGCCACCGTCGTCGACCATGCAGGGCGTGTAGTGGAGCGTGGTGTTGAAAACCTCAACAAGCGTGCCGGCCGGCACGCGGAACGCCTTGACGCACGCGGTGTCGAGCTTGCCGTCCTCGATCTCCCAGCGATGCGCCACAAGCAGGATAAAGTCGCGGGCGCCCAGGTTGAACTCGCTCGCGCGGTGGTACTCCAGGCAGTTGAGACGCGTGTTGTGGCCGTTGCACCAGCCCAGCTGGAAGGGACGACCGCCAAACATGAGAAAGCCCAATTTATCGGCATCCTTGACGCCCTCGAGCTCCGGCGCGCTCGCCACGTATTTGCTGCCCTCGGGGATGGGCGTGGCAGAGAGCGCCTCGAGCACGGGCGACGTGAGCTCGGACGGAACGTTATCCCAAACGTTGCCATAGGACTTGAACTCGGGATCAGAGACAGAGTAGATATGCATGTTCGCTCCTGTTCGTTTGTGTGCAGTATGAACATTCTAGAACAATCTTGTTCTGTTTTGAGCACTCGGTATAAAAAAGCGCTCCGAAACGGGTGGGAGCGCTTCTAGTACAAACGCTATTCCTACGAGGGGCCTTTACGCCTGCTGATAGTGCAGGTGCTTCTCGTCGATATCGGCCAGGTCGCGGTCGAGGTAACGGCGCGCGAGCCAGTTAGCCATGGGAAGGTTCTGGTCCAGGTAGTTGCCGCACTCCGCGGGAGCGGCACCGGGGACATCGCCCTCAAAGTCGGCGACAAACTCGAACAGCTCACGTACGAGTGGCAGGATCTCCTCGCTCGTCACCTCGCCAAATACGACGAGGTAAAAGCCCGTGCGGCAGCCCATGGGGCCAAAGTAGACAATGCGGCTCGACCACTCGGCATGATTGCGAAGGAACGTCGCGCCCAGGTGCTCAATGGTGTGACACTCGGCGGTGTTCATGACCGGCTCCTTGTTGGGCGTGGTCAGGCGCAGGTCAAACGTGGTGACGGCGGCGCCGGTCGCCGGATCGCGGTCGATACGGCTCACATACACGCCGGGCTCAAGCAACAGATGGTCAACGGAAAAACTCGCGATGCGCTCCATGGCAGATCCTCTCGATAGTCAAATTGGGACGGGACTCTTTTAGCTGGTTCGAATGGTCGCACCAATCATACCAGTCAAAAAAGCCCCGTCCCAAAAAGACAGCTTAGCCCAGGACACGGGCCATACGCGTCTTGAACTCGGACAGGAAGCGCGGGGCGTCGACGGTCAGCGCCACGAGTGCGCCCTTGTCGGGGTCGGCCACACGACGCTCATCGCAGATGGTGCGGCCGCGATACTCGCCCAGCAGATCAACACGCAGATTGCAGCCGAGCGCACCCACGAGCGTGGGGTCGATCGCCACGGCAACGGCCAGCGGATCGTGCAGCGCACAACCACCCAGGTAGGGGGCGTTCATCTCGTACGAACCGATGTAGTGCTCGACCATGCTCGCAAACGCACAGCCCGCCATGGTGCCCGAACCCGTCCAGCCGGCAATGTCGCGACGCGTGAGCACCACGCGATGCGTCACGTCCAAGCCCACCATGGTGAGCTTGCGGCCCGAACGCAGCACGGCATCGGCCGCCTCGGGATCGCTTGCCATGTTGGCCTCGGCACCCGCACTCACGTTACCGGGCACGGTCAGGGCGCCGCCCATCACCACCACGCGACCGATAGACATCATCGCCGCCGCATCGCGCTCCAAGGCAAGTGCTAGGTTGGAGAGCGGACCGGTCGCCACGTAGATTAGATCGGGACCATAGGTGCGCGCGGCATCAATCAGATAATCGACCGCCGCGTTACCGTCGGCCGACGTCGCCCCCACCGGCTCGTACGCAAGCGATCTGGTCCGCGGACGCGGGCACGCTCGCCCCGCCAATGCCGTTCTTGCCGTGGATGAGCGTGGTGGACGCCGGCGGTGTATAGGGCTCAGTCGCCTTAATGGGACGATCGGCGCCCAGGTACACCGGAACCTCGGGGCGACCCAGCAGATCGAGCACCGCCAGGCAGTTGTGCGCCGATTGCTCGACGCGCACGTTGCCAAAGCACGTGGTGATGCCCACCAGCTCCACCTCGGGGCTCGCGATGGCATAGGCAAGCGCCATCGCATCGTCCACACCCATATCCAGATCAAGGATCAGCTTCTTGGTTGCCATTGTTCTACTCCGCTTCTCCGTCTTGTACTAAATCGTCTAAATCAAACACGCGCTCAACTTCGGCTCGCGTGGGAATCGACTGCTGAGCGCCCAGGCGCGACACCGTCACTGCCGAGGCGCGAGCACCCGTGGCCATGCACTCAAAGAGCGGCAAGCCCTCTAGGCGAGCTGCTGCCAACGCACCGATAAACGTATCGCCCGCGGCCGTGGTATCGACTACCGTGCTCGAAAGCGCCGGCATGCGCAGCAGCTCACCACCATCGCCGAGCGTAACCGAGCCGGCGCCGCCCAACGTGATGACCGCAGCTCCGGCACCCTTGGCGAGCAGGGCATTGAGCGCCGCGATGCAGCTCGCATCATCCGCGGGCAAGATGCCCGTCAGCACCTGGCATTCGGTCTCGTTGGGACAGACCAGGTCGACCGCAGGCCAGGCCTCCGCAGGCAACTCACAGGCGGGCGCTGGATTAAAAACCGCATAGAACCCCAGCTCGTGAGCGCAAACAAGTGCCTCGGCCGTCGCTGCAAGGTCACATTCGCCCTGGGCGATAAAGACGCTTCCGGCAGCCGGGGCAATATCGCTGGCGTCGCCGTCGAGCTCATCGGCCACCAGACAACGCAGGGCGCAGGCCACATCCTCGCCCGCAAGCGCGTGGTTGGCGCCCGGCGACAGCACGATGCGGTTGTCGCTCTCGCAGCGAATGATAGTCGCGGTACCGGTCTCCACGTCATCGCGACGCGCCACAAACTCAACGCCCACGCCGGCATCCTGAAGCCCCGCCACGAGCGCATCGCCAAACGCATCGCACCCGACCGCGCCAATCATGCACGTGCGCGCACCCATGCGCGCGGCGGCGACGGCCTGGTTAGCGCCCTTGCCACCGGCGTTGGTGATAAAACCACTGCCACCGACGGTCTCGCCCGCGCGCGGCATGCGCTCGCACGCCACCGAAAGGTCCATGTTCATGCTGCCGAACACCGCAACGATGCCGCGATCTGCCATGGAAACCTCCTCATCTGCGGGCCTTATGCCCACCGTCGGCCGTCAATCGTGCCCTCTCGCACCTCTATAACTTTAGTTCACTTTGATGTGAACGCACGCTTGAGCTTGCGCCAGCAGCAAGCATTCACAGGAGCAGGCAGCTACAATGAATATGTGCTGATTATTCTCGTCATTGGATGATGTTTTATGGAACAATTCCCACAATCGAGCCTACGCGGCCCGCGCCGCGCGCCCGATAACCAGGCGCCGCACGAACGCCCGCGCGCCGACCGCCGCACCGGCGAGTCGCGACGCGGCCCGGTCCCGCATCGAACGCCCACCAACAAGGACGCGCGTGCAGCCAAGACCAAGACCGGCGCCACACGCTCGTCCGCTACCGACCAGCAAGCGCCCGCGCGTCCCAAGTCCCGCTACATTCCCGCCCTCGACGGTTTGCGTACGCTCGCCGTCGTCGCGGTGGTACTCTATCACCTCAACCTCACGTGGGCTCAGGGCGGCCTGCTTGGCGTCACGATCTTCTTTGTGCTTTCGGGCTATCTGATCACGCGCTTGCTGCTCAACGAAGTCGCTAAGACCGGCCGCATCGACCTTAAGAGTTTCTGGATTCGCCGCATCCGCCGCCTGGTCCCCGCCGTGGTAACGGTAGTGTTCGTGACCTGCGCGCTGTGTACCATCTTTAACCACGTGATGCTCACCAAGATGCGCCCCGACATCCTGCCGTCGCTGCTGTTCTTCAACAACTGGTGGCAGATTGCCCAAAACGTCTCGTACTTCAATGCTCTGGGCGACCCCTCGCCGCTCACGCACTTTTGGTCGCTTGCCATCGAGGAACAGTTCTACCTGATTTGGCCGCCACTGCTGTTTGCCATGGTATCCATGCATGTGAGCAAGCCCAACACGCGCCGCGTGGTTCTGGGCCTTGCCGCGGTATCTGCCCTCGCCATGATGGTGCTTTACAACCCCGCCGCCGACCCCAGCCGCGTGTACTACGGCACCGACACCCGCGTGTTCTCGCTGCTGCTGGGTGCCTGGATGGCCTTTATCCCCGATCGCGACCTGGCGCCGGTTCGTCTCGCTCATCGTTTGGGGCTCAATCGCCTGGCTGGCGCCGCCAAGCACGGCAAGAACGCCGAGGGCAAGCCTGGCGAGAAGGCCGACGAATCAGCCGAGACCGCCCCGGCACAGCCGAGCGCCCTCGTGCGCTTTTGGTCCTCGCCCGCATCCATCGATGTGTTGGGCGTCGTGGGCCTGGTTGGCCTTGCCGCCATGGTCGCGCTCACCAACGGCTACACCGCGTTCCAGTATCGCGGCGGCACGCTGTTATGCTCCATCCTCACGCTCATGGTCATCGCGGCCTGCGTGCAGCCCCAGGGAATGGTTGCCCGCGTGCTGTCCGCCGAGCCGCTCGTGTGGGTTGGCAAGCGCTCGTACAGCATCTACCTGTGGCACTATCCGCTGCTGTTACTGATGAACCCGGTCGCTAACATCAACGATACGCCGTGGTGGCAGTACATTTTGCAGGTACTTGTGGTGGTCGCCGTAGCCGAGTGTTCCTATCGCTTTATCGAAACGCCGTTTAGGAAGGGTGCCTTCGGCCGCACCGTCGCCGAATTCCGCGATGGCACCATCTCGCCCGCCAACTGGGCACGCGCGCACGTCCCCGTCTGCGCGGCCTGTGCCGTCGTGTTGGTCGTTGCACTGGGCGGTCTGATCTTTGTGCCCGACACGTCCGCGCTGAGCGGCGAGGGCGCCGAAGTTCTGAACAAGGAAGCCAAAAACACCGCGCCCACCGACCAGCAGGCGGCCGATGACACCGACAAGGACAACGACGGCTTCCCCGATGGCTCCTACGACCTGTTGATGATCGGTGACTCCGTGTCGCTACGCGCCGTTGATTCCTTTGACGGTGTGTTTCCGCACAGCCATATCGATGCCGAAAAGGGCCGCCAGTTTGATGCGGGCCGCGCGACATTTGAGGGCTATATCCAGCAGAACCTTGCCGGCAAGATCGTGGTCTTTGCCCTGGGCACCAACGGTTTGGTAACGGACGCCCAGGTCGACGCAATCATGGCCGACGCCGGCGAGCAGCGTATTGTCGTGTTTGTAAACACGCGTAGCCCGCAG